>CAUZWB010000229.1:0-4579 GCA_963583525.1 Verrucomicrobiia bacterium
GTGCTTCCCAAAATTGATGTGGCAAAAGCCGCTGGCGGGAATGGCAAGGTGGTGGTACGCGAGTTCCGCGGAGTTAAGCTGGACGGAAAGCTTGCAGCCATCGCCAAAAAAACACTCGACGATACGATCACCTATGTTCAGAAACCGGCTCAGGCCAAACTGGCCACGGCTGTAAAGGCACTCAAATCAGCAAAGATTGCAAAGACAGCCGCCGAGAAGTCGTTTGCCTCCGCAAAGACTGCTGCGGCGAAAGCGCAGGCAGAGTTTGATGCGGCTGACAAGGCAGCGAAAATTGCTGAAACCAACGCCAAGAAAATTGCCGGTGATCCGAAGAAGAAAGATGAAGAAAGGGTCATTGCTGTAAAAGAAGCCAACGCTAAACGTGCCTTAGCCAAAACAACCAAAGCAAAGTTGACTCTGGAACAAACGAGGGAAGCCACAGCAAAGGCAATCCTTAATACGGCTGACACTAAATTTCGAGCGGCAGAAACCGCTCAAAAAATCGCAAGTGCTGCATTGGCAGCGGCGAATAAAAAAGTAGCAAATGCGCGCGCGGTTTCCCTTGAAGCTGACAGGGTTGGTTTGAATCTGTGGGTGGAATTGACCCCGCCGGGGATGAAGGGCACGGCGGCGATTGATGTGCATCCGAAGCTGCATCATCTCGGCGATAACGTGGTGGCCGCTTGGACCGAGTCCACGCCCAAGCCCGAGGGGTTTGTGTTGACGATGCCGTTTCAATTCAAGGGCGGCGATAAAACTTACTCGCTGTCCATTTCGCAGCGGGATGTTAACAACGGTTGGTGGGTCGTGCTAAACGGCCGCGAGATTGGGCGTTTGCGAAGGGATGCCGCGAAACAAGTGGTTCGTGTGCCGGTGCCGAAAGGCGTTTTGAAACAGGGCGCAAATGAGTTGGTCATTCGCCGCGATGAAAAAAGCACCGACGACATTGAAGTGGGCCGCGTGCAATTGCTCGCGGGCCATCCGGCGTCCACGGTGATTCAATCACTGGAAATAATCCGCGAGGACAAAAAGACCGCCGCCAAACGCTGACTTGAAAACCGGCAGATTGCCAAATAGAGTCTGCCCTTTCCGGTGATTGAAAACGAACATCAATACGGCGCGCGCGGCGGCAATGGAATGCTTTGGCTTGCCGTGACGGCGCTGGCCATTGGCTGCCTTGCGTTTTTTCTGCAAAGCAAATATGCCGATAATCCTTCCTCCGGGCCGCGCGATGGGCAGGCGAAAAGTCTTACCGTGTATTGCGCGGCCGGCGTGCGCCTTGCGGTGGAGGAGGTGGCGAAGCAGTTTGAAACGGAAATGGGTGTGAGGGTGAAGCTCGAGTACGCCAACAGCGGCGTGCTCGCCAACCGCCTCAAAATCGACAAGGAAGGCGGCCTCGCCAGCGCGGATGTTTATATACCGGCGGATTACACGTACACGGAAAAAGCCGCCGCCGATGGCCTCACGCGGGAATCGCTGCGCGTGGCCACTTGGCAAGTGGTGCTCGGCGTGAAGCCGGGGGCGGATATTGACGTGGCGAATTGCGATGACGTGCTGAAGACAAAGTTGTCGTTCGTGCTTTGTGAACCGCTTGCGGGCGTTGGCAAAAAAACCAAAAAGATGCTCGAGCAATCCGGCCACTGGGCGGCCATCAACAAGGCAAAAGCCGCCTCCTTTCCCACCGTCACCGAAGCCGCGCTGGCGGTGAAAGAAAATGCCGGAACGCACGCGGCGTTTGTGTGGGATTCCGTGGCGCGCCAGCACGGGCTGCGAGTGATCGAATTGCCGGAACTCAAAGCAAGCCGCGCGAATATTTCTGTGGCGGTGACGGCTTCGACCGACCGACCGACTTTAGCGCTGCAGTTCGCGCGCTTTCTTGCCGCGCCGGAAAAAGGCGGCAAGGTTTTCGCCCGTCACAAGTACCAACCGCTCGGCGGGGATGCGTGGGTCAAGGTGCCAAAGCTGCGCGTGGATTGCGGCGGCGTCAATCGCGAGGCGGTTGAAAAAACCATCCGCGAATTCGAAGCGCGCGAAGGCTGCGTGATCACCATGGTTTACGCCGGTTGCGGCACGCTCGTCGGCAAAATGCAAACCGGGGATAAGGGCTTGCCGGATTTGTTTATGACCTGCGACGCCACCTATCTCGAAATGGCCCAAAGCAAAATGGGCGATCCCTTCGGTCCGGACCTGAAAATTTCCAGCACGCGCATCGTGATGCTTGTGAAACGCGGCAATCCAAAAGGCCTGAAAACGCTCACCGACCTCGCGCAGCCCGATTTACGCATTGGCGTGACCGAGCCCAAGGCCAGCACGCTCGGCAAGCTCAGCGAGGAATTGCTTCGCGAAACCGGCCAGTGGGACGCCATTGCAAAAAATATTCCCGTGAAGCACGACACCGCCCACACGCTCATCCAAAGCATGGAAGCCGGCGGCAAGCTCGACGTGGTGCTTGTCTACGAGGCGAACATCCAGCATCTCAAAACCAAGTTCGACGCCGTGCCGCTCAAGCCCGCCCGCGCCATCGCCGTGCAAAATATTGCCGCCCGCAAAGACACCGCCCATCCGCAACTCGCGCAGCGGCTGATGCGCCACGTCACCTCCGACGCCTCGCGCCGCCGCTTCGAGCAGCTCGGTTTCAACTGGGAGGCCGGCGACGAATGACTGAGCCTGCGCAGCCCAAATATCGCGTCGCTTCCGACAAGCCGTTCCTCATTGGCCTCGGCGTGTTAGCCGGCAGTTATCTGCTCATCATCGGCGCGATGGTTTTTGCCGACCTCGTATTTCTCAATTACGGCGACCAACTCATCCTCGGCAATGAACGCGTGCAACAAGGCCGTTACGCCAAAGGCGAAGTGCCCATTCGCGTGGAAGCGGGCCGCACGTATCGTTTTCGTTTGGGCAAAAACGAAGTGGGCTTGAAACACGACGGGCAAATGCTCACCGGCGAAAACTTGTTCAAGGCCAACACCGACGAGGTGCGGCTGCAACCGAGAATCCCGAACGCGCCCATCACCGCTTCGCTGCGGCCCGAGGCGCGCGTGATTGAAATCGCCCTCACCAATCATGTTGCCACGCTCACCACCGATGAACCGCACGGCCTTTTGTGGGGGCAATTCATTCGCGTGCACGGCGGCGGCGCGGGCTGGGATGGCGTGCACGAAATCACCGACACCACCACCAACCAACTTTCCATCGCGCTGCCGGAAAATTCTGCCGCCACCCCAAAGACGCTGCAGCTTTCCAAGCCCAATCCGCTCGTCCAAGCGTTGCGCAGTCGCGACATTCAGTTTTCGATAATGCTGAGCCTCATCAGCTGCACCATCACCACGTTGATGTCCATTTGGGTGGCGGTGCCCATTGGTTATATAATGAGCCGGTTTGAGTTTCGCGGCAAACCGCTCATCGACACGCTGCTTGATATTCCCATCGTGCTGCCGCCGCTGGTCGTCGGCCTTTCGTTGCTCATCCTGTTTCGTTACGCGCCCGATTGGCTCAGCGACTCGGTTGTATACAAATGGCCCGCCGTGGTGCTCGCGCAATTTATGGTAGCCTGCGCTTTCGCCGTGCGGACGATGCGAGTGACCTTCGACCAAATCCCGCACCGCTATGAACAAGTCGCCCTCACCCTCGGCTGCAATCGGCAGCAAGCTTTTTGGCGCGTCATTTTGCCGCAAGCCAAAGGCGGGTTGCTCGCGGCCGCCACGCTTTCGTGGGCGCGAGCTCTGGGTGAGTTTGGTCCTATCCTTGTCTTTGCCGGTGCCACGCGTCAAAAAACTGAGGTGCTGCCCACGAGCGCATTTCTCGAGCTCCAAGCTGGACGCACCGAGGGAATGCTGGCGGTGTCGCTCATTATGATTGGCGCGGCGGTCGTCGTTTTCCTCATCGCCCGCACGCTCGGCATGAAACGGATTTTCGCATGATCGCGCTCAAAAACATTTTACTGAAACAAGGCAGCTTTGAGTTGAGCGGCGTAAACCTCACGATCGCCGCGGGCGAATACGGCGTGCTGATGGGCCGAAGTGGTTGCGGTAAGACGACCATCCTCGAAGCCATTTGCGGTCTCCGTTCTATCGAGAGCGGCAGCATTCGTTTGGGCGATGAGGAAGTTGCCGGACTCCCGCCTGCCGAGCGCGGTGTGGGCTATGTGCCGCAGGACCGCGCGCTGTTTCCCACGATGATTGTGCGCGAGCAACTCGCCTTCGCCCTCGTCCTCCGCAAACAACCGCAACCAATAATCGCCGAGCGCGTTAGTGAGCTCGCCAAGCTGCTCGGCATTACCCATCTTCTCGACCGCGCGCCGGACAAGCTCAGCGGCGGCGAAGCCCAACGCGTCGCCCTCGGCCGCGCGCTCGCCCATCGCCCCGCCGTCCTTTGCCTCGACGAACCCCTTGCCGGCCTCGACGAAGAATTGCACGAGGAAATTTGCCGCCTCCTCGAGCACATCCACCGCGAAACCGGCGTCACCATTCTGCACATCACCCACAGCCCCAGCGAAGCCAGGCGCTTGGCGGGCTGTCATTTCCGAATGGAAAATGGCAAAGTAACGCGCGCCGACAACGCGTAATGGAGGGACGAGCTT
>CAUZWB010000230.1:0-4567 GCA_963583525.1 Verrucomicrobiia bacterium
ACGGCGGGCCAACCACCAAAGGCCTTGCGAGCATCGAGACGTGGCTCGGCAAGGGAAAGTGGGACGTCATCCATTTCAACTGGGGACTGCACGACCTCAAGTATATGGGGCCGAAGGGGCAGAATTTGTTTCCCAAGGATAAGGGCGGCAAACCGCAGGTGGCCATCGAGGCATACGAGAAAAATGTGGACAAGCTCGTGTTGCGATTAAAGAAGACCGGCGCGAAGCTCATTTGGCGCAACACCACCCCCGTGCCGCCAGGCTCGAAAGGGCGCTATGTGGGCGACTCCATTAAATACAACACCGCCGCCGCGCGCGTGATGAAGAAGCACGGCGTCCCCACGCACGACCTGTTCACGATGAGCAAAGTGCGCATGAAAGAACTGATGCTGCCGGCCAATGTGCATTACAAAAAAGAAGGCTCGCGCGTGCTCGGCAAAGATGTCGCGCGCGTGATTGTGAAAGCTCTAGAAAAATAACGGTGGCCAAACTGTTTTTTTATTACTCGTCGATGAACGCGGGGAAGTCCACCACCCTGCTGCAATCGGCGCACAATTACCGCGAGCGCGGGATGCGCCCGTGGCTGTTCACACCGCAGCTGGATACCCGCTCCACCGAAGGCCGCGTCACCTCGCGCATCGGGCTCGATGCCGAGGCGCACGCCTTCACGCCCGCCGATGATTTGCACGCCATCGTGCGCGACCAAGCCGAGCCCATCCATTGCGTGCTCGTCGATGAAGCGCAGTTTTTGTCGCGCGCGCAGGTTTTTCAATTGGGCGAAATCGCCGATGCCCTCGGCGTGCCCGTGCTCGCCTACGGGCTGCGCACCGATTTTCAGGGCAACCTCTTCGAGGGCAGTCAGCACTTGCTCGCATGGGCCGATACGCTGGTGGAGATAAAAACCATCTGCCACTGCGGCCGCAAAGCCACGATGGTGTTGCGCACCGACGCCGACGGCAACGTCCTCCGCGAAGGCGCCCAAGTGGAAATCGGCGGGAACGAACGCTACATCTCCGTCTGCCGCAAGCACTTCAAAGAAGGGATGGCCGAACGACAGCCGGGCGATTTGCCGCTGGAGGAAGCGTGACGGAAACCCAAACCCCCATCCGCCGCGTCGTCCTTGCTAGCTTCATTGGCACCACCATTGAGTGGTACGATTATTTCATCTACGGCACCGCTGCCGCGTTGGTGTTCAACAAACTTTTCTTTCCGGAACTCGATGCGTTCACCGGCACCATCGCCGCTTTTGGCACCTTCGCCGTCGGCTTTTTCGCGCGGCCGATTGGCGGCCTCGTGTTCGGCCATTACGGCGACAAGCTTGGCCGCAAAAAAATGCTCGTCACCACGCTGATGATGATGGGCATCGCAACCTTTCTCATTGGCGTGCTGCCCACCCACGCACAAATTGGCGTGGCCGCGCCGGTGCTGCTGGTGGTGCTGCGCTTCATTCAGGGGTTCGGCGTGGGTGGCGAATGGGGCGGGGCGGTGTTGATGGCCGTCGAGCACGGGCATCAAGGGCGGCGCGGATTTTTCGGCAGCTGTGCGCAAGCCGGCGTACCGGTTGGGCTGCTGCTCGCCACGGGAGTGTTTACGCTGCTTAATTCACAACTCACCGACGAGCAATTCCTCGCGTGGGGCTGGCGCGTGCCCTTTCTCATCGGCATCCTTTTGCTCGGGGTTGGCCTCTACATTCGACTCACCATTCTTGAGAGTCCGCTTTTTACAAAACTGCAGGAGCGGGAACCCGAACGGCCAGCGCCCATCCGCGAGGTGCTCACCAAATATCCGCGCAACGTCCTCATCGCCATGGGCGCGCGCTTTGCCGAGAACGCCTCCTTTTATATTTTCACTGTCTTTATATACGCCTACGCCAAGAATCACTTGCAACTCGACCGCCAAGTCATCCTCAACGCCATCCTCGTCGCCTCCGCCGCGCAGTTCATCGCCGTGCCCTGCTTCGGCGCGCTGTCCGATCGCGTCGGCCGCCGGCCCGTTTATATCTTCGGCGCCGTGTTCACCGCCCTCTTCGCCATGCCATTCTTCCTGTTGGTGGAAACCCAATCGCCCGCCCTCATCACCCTCGCGATGGTCCTCGCCATCGCCGTTGGGCATGCCGCCATGTACGGCCCGCAAGCGGCGTTCTTCTCCGAGCTGTTCGGTACGCGCGTGCGTTACAGCGGCGTCTCGCTCGGCTACCAACTCGCCTCCCCCTTCGCCGGTGGCCTCGCCCCCATCATCGCCGCGCTGCTTTTGAAATGGTCCGACGGCAACCCGTGGCCCGTCGCGGTCTATCTCGTCTTCACCTCTCTCATCACTCTCACCGCCATCCGGTTTGCGAAGGAGACGGTCAACACCGACCTGTCCGACGGGGACAACTAATCACCCGCGCTCAATCGCCAGCGCGATACCCATGCCGCCGCCGACGCAAAGGGTGGCGATGCCGCGGCGCGTTTGGGTATCCTCAAGAAAATGCAGGAGCGTCACCAGAATGCGCGCGCCGCTGGCGCCGATGGGATGGCCGAGGGCGATGGCCCCGCCGCGCGGGTTGAGTTGCTCGTCGGACAGGCCGAGGCCGCGGGCGCAGGCAATCGTTTGCACGGCAAAGGCCTCGTTGATTTCCACGGTGTCCACGCCGTCCAGGTTCCAGCCGATTTGTTCGCAGAGCGACTGCACCGCGCCAACGGGTCCCAAGCCGAAACGCGCCGGTTCGCAACCGACTGTGACCGCGCCGACGATGCGCGCGCGGGATTCCAAATCGTGCGCCGCCAGCGCCACGTCGTTCGCCAGCAACAAAATGGCCGCCCCGTCGTTGATGCCCGAGGCGTTGCCGGCGGTGATGGCGCCGTCCCCCGCAAACGCGGGCGCAAGTGACTGCAACTTTTCCAGCGTCGTGTCCGGGCGCGGATGCTCGTCCGCCGCCACATCGCCGATGGGCACAATCTCGCGCGCGAATGCCTCGCGGGCCGTGGCCGCGCGTTGTTGGCTGCGGAGGGCGTAGGCGTCCTGTTCCCTGCGGCCGATGCCGTGCTCGCCGGTCAACTCCTCCGCGATCTCGCCCATGCCGCGCTTCAGCCCGGGGTCGGACAGCCCGTCGGAGAGGATGGCATCAAGCAACTTGGGGTTACCAAGTTTTTTGCCGAAGCGCGCGTCCGTCGCGTAGTGGGGCGCATTGCTCATCGATTCTACGCCGCCGGTTAAAATCAGATTCGCCTCGCCCGCCGAGATGGCATCCGCGCCGAGCGCCACCGATTTGAGCCCCGAGCCACAAACCATGTTCACCGTAAATGCCGGTGACGATTGCGGAATGCCCAGCGCCAAGCCGGTTTGGCGCGCGGTGTTCATACCGCATCCGGCGGGAAGAACCTGGCCGAGGATGACTTGGCCGATGTGCGGCCGCAGCGCCTCGGGCACGGTGGCCTCGGCGGTGCGGGTGGCAAGGTCGGGCGCGGTGATTTTTTTTAAGCCGCCGCCAAACCGCCCAATGGGCGAACGACGCGCGGAGACGATGTGGATGGGGGTTTCGTAAATCATGTTAGTCCTTTCGGAAACACATTGCGGGCATGGCTTTCGGCTCGGCGACGCTCGGGCGAAATTCTATTTGGGCGCAAATTCCATTTTCTACGTCAATGCCGGGAGCGGTCTCGATGAGGTCAAGGCCGTTTGCCCCAAGATGAAAGACAGCGCGCTCGGTGACATAAAAAACTTCCTGCCCTCGGGCACGCGCGCTCGGCCCGTGGAAGGCAACTTGGCTAATCTGTTTCACAAACTTGCAATGACGGCCTTCGGTTTGAATTTTCAGTTGGCCGTCATCGACCGCGACCTCCAAGCCGCCGGCTCGAAAGGGGCAGCAGAAAATTACCTTCCGCGCGTTTTGCGCAATGTTGACGAAGCCGCCAACGCCGGCGAAGCGATCGCCCAGCGCGCTGATGTTCACACTGCCTTCGGCGTCGATGGTCACTGCACCGAGCACGGCGACGTCCAGGCCGCCGCCATCATAAAAATCAAACTGCGCGGGCTGGTCGATGATGGCCTCCGGATGCGCGCTGCAGCCGAAGCTCAAGCCGCCCGCGGGCATGCCGCCGATGGGGCCGCTCTCGAGCGTGAGGGTAAATTCCTCAAGCCTCCCTTCCTCGGCGGCCACGGACACCACGCCCTCGGGCATGCCGATGCCGAGGTTGACAATGCTGTCCGGCGCAATCTCGCGCAGCACACGGCGCGCGATTATTTTGCGCTCGGAAAATGGCATCGGCTCGGGCGCGAGGCTGCGGCCGGCCTCGACGTAGCTCGCGTTGAAAGGCTCCGCAAAAGTCTGGTCATGCTCGCCGGGCCCGGCAACAACGATCGCGTCAATCAACATCCCGGGCACACGCACGGAATGAGGCGCGGCGGGTTCATCGGAAATGTGTTCGACTTGCGCGATGACGAGGCCGCCGTGATTGCGCGCGGCCTGCGCGATGGGCAGCACCTCGCCGATGAGCCCTTCGCGTTCCATGGTCAAATTCCCGGCGCGGTCGGCGCTCGTGGCGCGGATGAGGCCGACGTCAATCGGGAACGACCGGAACCGCAG
>CAUZWB010000231.1:0-4562 GCA_963583525.1 Verrucomicrobiia bacterium
ATTTGAAAATTGAAAATTGAATCTTGGTCATTTTTCCCCCACTCTCCGCCCCCCTTGGACTGGTGGACGAACAAAACTTATTTCTGCTGTGCCGTCACGTTGTACGGCATCGCGATGGTGTATTCCGTGTTCCTGTGGCGAAAGGGCTTTCGGCGTGACGATTGGGTGGTGTATGGGATGCTCGCGGCGGGGCTGGTGCTGCACACGGTGGCGATGGTGAAGCGCGGCTTCTCGCTCGACCGCTGCCCCATCACCAATCTCTACGAGGCCACGGCCTTTATCATGTGGACGATTGTGGCGGGCTATCTCGTGGCTGGCGTGTGGCAACGCTTTCGTTTCATTGGCGCGTTTGCTTCGCCGCTGTTGTTTGTGCTTGGCGTGTTCGCGTTGTTCGCGTTGTTTCCGGATATGGATCCGACCTTGCCGGTGGGCGAGCATGAGTTTTCCGACGCGCTGAGTAGTCTGCACAAGGCGCTGCTGCTTTTAGCCTTTGGCGGCTTTGGTCTCAGCGCGGTGGGCGCGGCAATGTATCTCACGCAAGAACACGATTTGAAACTGCATCGCTTCCGCGCCATCCTTTCCAAGCTGCCGCCGTTGCAACGCCTCGAGGCGGCGATGGCCAAGTTGCTTTGGGTGGCCTTCGGATTGCTCACGGCGGGGCTCATCGCGAGCAGCGCGTATTTGCATCAAGCCAAACAAGTTTGGTTCACCACCGACCCCGAAATGATTTGGACACTGGGCGTTTGGATTTTTTATCTCGTGCTGCTCATCCTGCAAACGCGCCACGCGCAAGGCGGCAAACGC
This sequence comes from Verrucomicrobiia bacterium, assembly GCA_963583525.1. Lineage (GTDB taxonomy): Bacteria > Verrucomicrobiota > Verrucomicrobiia > Limisphaerales > UBA1100 > JACNJL01. The sequence continues at coordinate 805 of CAUZWB010000231.1, forward strand.
TTCGCGTGGGGCACGCTCGGGAGTTTCCTGTTTGTGATGCTCACCTTTTGGGGCGTGTACCTGTTGTCGCCGCTCCATCAAACCCCCGCCTCGTGATGCCGATCGTTTGCCTTGGAATAAATCATCGGACCGCGCCGGTAAACGTGCGCGAGCAATTCGCGTTGGCGGAGGGGAAACTGCCCGAGCTGTTGGCAACGGTGCGCGCGGAAACCAGTGCGGAGGAGGCAGTGATTCTTTCCACGTGCAATCGCGTGGAAATTTACGCGGCCACTGATGGCCTGCCGGGAAATTTGCTCAACGAATTGCGCGCGTTTCTCGTGGGCGAGCGCGAGGTCGATGATGATGTGTTTTATGAACTCACCGGCGCGGAGGCCGTGGAGCATCTTTTCAAAGTCGCCAGTGGATTGGACTCGATGGTGCTGGGCGAAACGGAAATTCTGGGCCAACTCAAGGCGGCGTATCAACTCGCGCTCGAGCAAAAGGCCACTGGCGGTCGCCTGAATAAGTCCTTCCAAAAAGCCTTCAACGTCGCCAAGCAAATCCGCACGGAAACGAACATCCAACGCGGCAGTGTCTCCGTGGCCAACGTGGCAGTGGAGTTGGCGGGGAAAATTTTTGACCGGCTCGATGACCGCACCGTGATGGTCATCGGCGCGGGGGACACGAGCGAAAAGACCGCGCGAGCATTATTGAGCCGCGGCGCGCAGAGCGTGATTGTTTCCAATCGCTCGCCCGAACGCGCCGAGGCGTTGGCCGCCGAGTTGGGCGGCAAGGCGGTGAGTTTTGAAAATTGGGAGAGCGAATTCGCCGCCATTGACATTATCATCAGCAGCACCAGCGCACCGCATTATGTTTTGGATCGCAAAAGACTCGAGCCGCTGCAGCGCCTTCGCCAGCATCGCCCGCTGTTGTTGGTAGACATTGCCGTACCGCGCGACATCGAGCCGGAAGTAAATTTTTTGGAGGACGTTTATCTGTACAACATCGACGACCTCCAATCCATTGCCGACGATTACCTGCGCCTGCGCAAAGAGGAAATCGCCAAGTGCGATGCGATCGTGAAAGCCAAAGCAAAAGAATTAATGGAAGCCTTCCAAGTGCTGCCGGCATCTTGCCGGCAGAATTCGAAGCTTCCTTCTGCCGGCAAGATGCCGGCAGCACAAAGCTGATGCCCGAAGAACCCATCATCATCGCCACGCGCGGCAGTGCGCTTGCCCTGGCGCAGGCGCGTTTGATTTTTGACCAATGCCGATTGACCTTCCCGCGCTTGGCGTTCGAAATCAAAATCATCAAAACCACCGGTGACAAAAAACAATCCGCTTCGCTCGCGCAAGCCGGCAAGTCGTTGCCCAAAGGATTGTTTACCAAAGAACTCGAGGTAGCGCTCGTAAAACAAAAGGCCGATCTCGCCGTGCACAGTCTCAAAGATTTGCCCACGGAATTGCCCAGCGGACTCACCCTCGGCGCAGTCGGCAAACGCGAAGACGTGCGTGATGTGTTGATTTACAAAACTGACGCCGGCTTCGCTGGCGCGATTCCGCAATTGGCCGAAGGCGCGATGGTGGCCACCAGCAGCCCGCGCCGACAAGCGCAGTTGCTCGCCGCGCGATCCGATTTGCGGGTGGAAGAAATTCGCGGCAATCTCCCGACGCGTTTAGAAAAACTGGCCGACACCGACGCGATGGCCGGAACTGTCCTCGCTGCGGCGGGCTTGAATCGATTGGATTTTTCCATCACCGCCGAGGGTGCGTTGGAAGGCGATGCCGTGCCCGATGGCATCCGCGCTGTGGCGCTCGACACCGAACTGATGTTGCCGTGCGTGGGGCAGGGCGCGATTGGCATCGAGATCCGCGCGGACGATGGCCGCATCGAAAAAATCTGCGAGCGGCTCAATCACTTCAACACGCATGCCGCCGTGGCCGCCGAGCGCGCATTCCTGCGCGGGATGGGCGGCGGCTGCAGCTCCCCCGTGGGCGCGGAGGCAACGGTCGATGGCACGAAATTACGACTGCGCGCCGTTTCGTTTTTGAATGACACCGTGCAGCACGCCGAACAAACCGGCGATGTGCGCGAGCCCGAAGCGTTGGGCGCAGCGGTGGCCGCCGAATTGCGCGGATGAGCGAGCTGGGCAAATTACTCGAGTATCCGTGGCTGCCCATCGGCACTTTTTTTAATGTCATTTGCATTTTTATCGGCGGCGTAGTGGGGCTGCGTTTGAGCCGTCAACTGACCGATGCCACGCAACGGCGCATCCGGAAATTCCTCGCGGTGCTCACCGTGCTTGCCGGTGGCTATATGATTTGCAACGGCCTATACGGCGGCTGGCAATTGGCGGGGAGTGTTTGGAAATTTCTGTTGCTTGGGCTCATCACGTTGTTGGCCATTTCGTTTGGAAATCTATTTGGCACGTGGCTGAAGCTGCAGGAGCGAATGGATAAAATTGGCCAGGCCGCCAAGGATCGTTTTGCCAAAATGGGCAACGAGGAATCGGCCAGCTTTAGCGATGGCTTTGTGACGTGTACGATTTTATTTACGGTGGGGCCGATGTCGCTGCTCGGTGCGGTGGAGGATGGGCTCGGTAAAGTGCCGACGATTCTGATTGTGAAATCGCTAATGGACGGCATCGCCACGTTGTGCTTCGCGCCGCGTTTCGGAGCGGGCGTGCTGCTTTCGATTGTGCCGTTGCTGGTTTATCAAAGTGCGGTCACGATGTTGGCGTCAAATTTGTTGTTCATCACCGACAAACCGGCCTTGCTTGCCAGCTTTAATCTCGTGGGCGGTTTGCTGGTGCTCACGATTATGTTGGTGATTTTGGAAGTGCAAAAAGTGCCGTTGGCGAATTACCTGCCGGCGTTGGTCATTGGGCCGCTGCTGACTTGGTGGTGGGTGGTTTAATTAATTTGCCTCTAAGTGATCCGGTAACATTCGACGACCAAATGAATTGTACGGATGTACCGTGCTGCCGCTTTCGAGCGTGTGTCCCTCAGTGGCCCAGGCAAAAATGGCGCCCTCAAGGTTGAACACATTGGTGTGGCCGAGTGCCCGCAGCCGTTGTGCCATTATTGCGCTGCGATAACCGACGGCGCAATAGACCACGATGGGGTGTCGTGTTTCGGACAGGAGTTGTTGCAATTCGGCTGCGGTTGTTTCCGGTGGCACGTGTTGGGCGTTTGGCAGGTGGCTCACGGCAAACTCATCTGCGCGCCGGATATCCCACAATAACGGTGTGGTGCGATTGGCATCAGCGAGCCACGCCGTTAACTTGGTGGGCGTAGTGTGCGGGATGTCATCAAAATGCCAGCGGATGAATTTGCGGGCGGCGGGAATTCCATGGTTCGGCAACCAGAGCCAAAAGACAAAGCCGGTGGCCAGTGTGGCCCCGGTGATGATCCACATAATGCGGTGCCAATTGCGTTTCGGCTTTGGGGCGTCACTTGCCACGGGCTTCTTTCACAATCGCCTTCGCTCCTTCGGTCACGAGGTCTTCAACATTTTCTTTCCAGCGATCAGTAGGGAGGCCATAGACGGCCATGGAGGATTGCCCTTCGTAACCGCCCTCGGTGAGGACGCGGAGACTGGGGATATAGGCCATCACGTCATTGGCATAACTGGTGACCCACGTGCGGGCGCCAAATTGTTTTTTGAATTTGATGGAAAAATCGATGACCACTTCCCCGCCCATGATGAGCCACGTGAGGTTGCCGACGCGCCAGCATTGCATGGGGTAGGGATACGTTTTGGGTAGGTTGCCGGTGGAT
>CAUZWB010000232.1:0-4541 GCA_963583525.1 Verrucomicrobiia bacterium
GCAGCGATGGCAAAGTGACCGAGGCCGAATGGGGCCGGATGTTCGAGGGCGGCGCCAATGCGGGACGCAAGGCGCAGTTCCGTGGGGGCGACAAAAACAACAACGGCTCGTTGGACATGATCGAGTGGCTTGAAATGCTGCTTTCCCCGCCGGGTCGTGAGCAATAAATTTTCGCACTTGTGTTCACCGCCTCCCGGCAATGTCGGGGGGCGTTTTTTTTCCAAGGATCCGTTGAATGATCATTATTCTTTTCTCTGTGCTCTCTGTGGTTAAACTTCGGCCATGAAATTTCTGCTTATTCTGAGCATGGTGTGCGCGGTTGCCTCCCAAGCTGCGGCCGCAAATCGCAACATCATTTCGCGTGGCAACTTGACCAATTCGCAGTTGCAGTTTTCCAAAAACAAACTCAACCGCGTGGCGTTTATGGGCGGGTCGATTACGCAGATGAATGGTTATCGGCCGATGGTGATGGCTTGGCTTCAAAAGCGGTTTCCGAAGACGAAGTTTGAATTTATCAATGCGGGCATTTCATCGACGTGCTCTACGACGGGCGCGTTTCGATTGCGATCGCAAGTGCTGGCGGAGGGGCGGGTGGATTTGTTTTTCATCGAGTTCGCCGTGAACGATGATCAGGACGCGGCCCACGCGCGGCGCGATTGCATCCGGGGATTGGAAGGCATCATCCGCCAAGCGCGCACGGCGCAGCCGAATATGGACATCGTCGTCACGCATTTTGTGAATCCTGGTATGCTCGCCCAACTCCGCGCGGGCAAAGTGCCGCTCGCAATTGCGGCGCACGAGACGGTGTTGAAGCGATACAACGTCTCCACTATTTTCCTCGCGCGCGAAGTGGCCGATCGCATCGACGCGGGCACGCTCACGTGGAAGGAATTCGGCGGCACGCATCCCAAGCCTCCGGGCAACGCGATTGCGGCCGCGATGATTGGACAACTCCTCGACTCCGCTTGGGCCAAAAAATTTGACAAGAAACCTGTCGCCCATGTTGTGCCTGCGAAGCCGCTGGATGAGGCCAGTTATTTTGACGGCCAATTTCTTTCGCCTGCCGCTTCCGTCAACGCGGCGTGGACGTGGCACGTGCCGGATTGGAAAAAGATTCCCGGAAGTTTTCGCAGTAACCCTTTTGGGGGAATGAAATTGCTGACGTCAACTGAGCCGGGAAAAGAGACCACGGTGAAATTCAAAGGCCGCGCCCTCGGCGCATACGTTTTGGCGGGGCCGGATGCGGGTGTTCTGGAAGTGAGCCTCGATGGAGGCGAATGGGCGCGCGTGGATTTATATCATCATCACAGCCGTGGCTTGCATTATCCGCGCACGGTGATGTTCGCCGCGGACCTTAAAGCGGGTGAGCACACGGCCCGCATTCGTTTAAGCAAAAAATCTAATCCCGCCAGCAAAGGGACTGCTGCAAGGATTTTGCAGTTTACGGTGAATTGATGGTCGGCGCGGTTTCCAATCTATTGTTGAAGCACCCCGGCATTTGGCGCGGGGAAGAACTGTGGCGGCGGGATGACTGTGAGGTGTGGTTTACGGATGACGAGGTGACGCAGCTTGAGGAGGCGATTGCTGCGAGCGATGGCCAGCCGGTGGATGCGCTGGGCAAGGAGGATCTCCTGCTGGGTGAATTGGCGGTGCGGTTGGCGGCGGTGCAGCAGCAGCTGGAGGAGGGCGCGGGATTTGTGTGGGTGCGTGGATTGCCGGTGGACCGGTTTTCGGAAGATCAACTACGGCGGATCTTCTGGGCCGTGGCGGTTCACCTCGGCACGCCCGTTTCGCAGAGTGCGGCGGGCGAGCGAATTTTCAGCGTGGCTGATGCTGGGTATGCAACAGAAGACGCACGAACCCGTGGGCCGAACACCAGTCGCAAGCTGAGCTTTCACACCGACCGCTGTGACGTGATTGGTTTCTGTTGCCATCGACAGGCGAAGAGCGGCGGGGAAAACACTGTTGTCAGCTCTATGGCGCTCTACAACGAGATTCTCGGGCGGCGGCCGGATCTGTTGGCGGAGTTGTGCGAGCCGTTTTATTATCTGCGCCACACGGTAGATGGCGGGAACGATCGGCCGTGGTGTCGGCAGCCGGTGTTTTCGTTCTGTGAGGGGCATTTTGCAGCGAGCCTGCTGCGAGTGTTGATTAACCGCGCACATGCACATCCGGATTTACCAGATCTCACGTCCGGGCAGGTGGAGGCGTTGGATCTCGTGGAGGAACTGGCCGAGAATCCGGCGCTACATGCGACCTTTCGGCAGGAGCCCGGCGACATGGTGTTCCTGAACAACTGGGTGACTCTGCATCGGCGCTCGGCCTTTGAGGATTGGCCGGAACTGGATCGCCGCCGGCACATCCTGCGGATTTGGTTGTCGATGCCCAATAGTCGTCCGTTGAACCCGCTCTTTTTGGATAACTACGGCTCAGTAGAAGCCGGGGCGCTGCGGGGTGGGATGAAACCAAAGAAACCCGAAACAACATTATGAAATACTGGGCCCTCACCATTCTACTGGTCGCCATCGCCCTGCCTTTGAGTGCGCAGAATGCGCCAAAGGATAAGAAGAAAAAAAAACCAAAACCCATTCAACCTTTCCAGTGGGTTAATAAGCTTCCGGCCAATGCGCCGCGGCAAGTGAAGCATCACACTTTCAAGAGCCGATCGATGGGTGTGGAGGTGGGGAGGCTGAAGGTTGACGTTACACGCTTACGAAAGGAACCATGAAATCCCTGAAACTTCGCTTGAACGCCCTTCTCTTCGCGACAGCAACCGCTGTTCTGATTACAGATCTCGGAGGCGCCGAAAAACCCGCCGACCCTGACATTGCCCTAAAACCCGCGCACGTCATTGTCAAGCCGTGGCGCTTTCACATCCCGCCGACGAAACGTCAGGGTGTCCCCGGAATCGAGCGCACCGCGAAGGGCCGATTGTGGGCAGTGTACGGACGAGACGTCGAGAGCTCGCGAAACTATCAGGTGCTGACCTACAGCGACAATGACGGCAAGTCATGGTCGGACGCGCAGCTCATGATTCTACCCCGCCGGGGCGTGCGCGCCATGTCGGCGACGAACTGGATCGATCCACAGGGGCGACTGTGGGTTTTCTGGGGGCAAGCCTTTGGAGTTCAAGACGGACGTTATGGTATCTTTGCCATTGTCAGCGATGATCCTGATGCGGATGAACTTCAGTGGTCCGCTCCGCGTCGGCTGGGCGACGGCATCATGCTCAACAAGCCGACGGTGCTCTCCGATGGCGACTGGCTGCTGACCTCGTCAGTATGGAAAACGGATAACAGTATTAAGGTCTACGCGTCGAGCGATCAGGGTAAAAGCTTTACGCTTCGCGGCACCGCCAACATCGCCGATCCAAAAACCCGCGGCCCGGATGAGCCGATGATCATCGAGCGCAAAGACGGATCACTGTGGATGCTGGTGCGGATGCAGGGTCTGGCCGAAACCATCTCCACCGACCGGGGCAAAACATGGGCCCCCGTGAAACGCAGTTCAATCAAGCATTGCACTTCACGTTTTTTCGTTCGCCGTTTGAAGTCCGGCAGTCTACTACTGGTAAAGCATGGCCCGCTGAACAAGCGCATCGGCCGCGAGCAACTCACCGCCTACGTGTCGGATGACGACGGCAAGACTTGGAGTGGTGGCTTAATGATCGACGAACGTGAGGACGTCACCTACCCTGACGGCGTGCAGGCCAAGGACGGCAGGATTCACATCATCTACGATCACCAGCGCACTCCCCTCGGCGAAGTGTTGATGGCGACTTTTACCGAGGAAGATGTCCGCGCCGGCGAGCCCGTCAGTGACAAAATTCGGCTGCGCGAAACAGTGGCGCGCCTGCCCATCGAGCAAGATGATGCCCAGGTGAAACCATGAACTTGCTCAGCAGAGGATCTCGATCAAAGTTGAACAAGCATCAACCCATGACAACTACCGCCTTTATGAAAATCCACCTACATCTCTGGATCATCTACCTGTCCATCGCTCCAGCAGCTGCTAACGCCGCCCCACCGAACATTGTTCTCATTTTCGCCGACGACCTCGGCTGGCAGGAAACCGGTTTCACCGGATCGGATTACTGCGAGACGCCGAACCTCGACCGCCTCGCCGGGCAGGGCATGATAGAGATCCTGAAAAAAAATCTATCAGTTTAATTAGTGAATTAGTAAGCAATCCGTAATCACAGTATGAACCCAACACCTGACCACACCCGCCGCACCTTCATCCAAACTACCGCCATCGGAGCCGCTGCCACCACGTCGAGAGCGCTGATCGCCGCAGAACCGAAGTCCTTTGCCAAAAGCTTTCGCACCATCGAAACCGACGTTCTCGTTTGTGGTGGAGGCTGTGCTGGCAGTGCCGCTGCACTCGCGGCGTCAAGAGCGGGGGCGAAGACGCTTGTGGTGGAAAAGGCACCGTTTGCAGGCGGCATCATCACCAGCGTGGGTTTGCCCTACTTCGATGGCATCGCGCACATCGACACGAAACGCATCGTCGTGCGCGGCATCGCCCTGGAGTTGCTGTCG
>CAUZWB010000233.1:0-4528 GCA_963583525.1 Verrucomicrobiia bacterium
GCCGCTGTACGCGCGCTTTTCTAAAGTGGGCTATCATTCCGTGCGCGCTTCGTTTGATCAACCGGAACGCTTCGATAGTCTTGAAGCGGATAATCAAAATTTACTCGTCGTGCGCGCCGTGCGCGACGTGCGGGTGTTGGTGGTGGATGGCGACACCGCAGCACGTGATCCGCGCAAACACGAAAGTTATTTTCTCAAGCTCGCCTTGGAACCGGTGGCTGATCATTATGTTAAAGTGGACACCGCCACACCGGCGGATTTTGCCCGCAACGTGCTCAACCGCTACTCCGCAATCGTGCTCGCCAATGTGGAACGGCTAACCCCCAATCAGGTTTTCGCGCTCAAAGGATTTTTGCGCCAAGGCGGAGGATTGCTCGTGTATCCGGGGGACCGCGTCGATGTGAATTTTTACAACGACGAGCTGTTTGCAAAACACGGCCTGCTTCCATCGAAGTGGGGTGAGGCGATCGGGGACGCCACGCAGGATGAATTGTTCAGGTTGTTTCAATCCGCCGGTTATGAACATCCCATCACTGCGCCGTGGAATAATCCGGACTTCGGCCAACTTAATGATGTCCGCACCTTCCGCCATTTGAAATTAGAAAAACAACCGGAACTCTCCACTGAAAAAGAGGCCGGTCCGGTGAAGGTGGTGCTGCGTTATGCCGCCGCGCAGGATGCCGAAGGCTCGCTGGGCGAGCCGGCCATTATGGAGCGCGACTGGGGCTCGGGCCGTGTCTTTCAATTTAGCACCACCGCCGACACTGCGTGGAGCGATTTCGCCGTGCGCGCTTCCTCGGTGGTGCCCGTACTCTACCGTATCCTTGGCAACGTGCAGGCACAGGGCGACACAGGTTTGAATCTCCGTGTGGGTGAATCTTTTCTGCATCCGCTCGCGGCACATCAGCCCAATCAACAAGGCCGAGTGGTGGCGCCCGGTTTGGCGCAGACGAATCGTCTCTCGGCTGAAGTGCTGCTTGACCGGCCGGTGTTGCAATTCAAAGAAACGCATCGCGCGGGACTTTATGAATTCAATCTCGATGGCGATGAACACTCCACGCTGTTTGCCGTGCAGCCGGATCAACGCGAATCCGATCTGCACAAAGTGAACGACAGCGCGCTGCCCACCGCCGCCACGCTCATCCATTGGGAAGCGGATGCGGACCTCAAAGCACAGGTGAAAAAAGCACGAGTCGGCGCCGAATACTGGCTGATCGTTTTGCTGGTGGTGCTCGCAATGGTGGCTTTGGAAACATATCTCGCGCAAAAATTTAGCCAGTCAAAATAATGCAGGATTGGATTCTTAAACTCACCGGCGCCACCGTGGAACCCGGAAGCACCGTGGTGCACATGACACCGCGCGTGCACGAGGGCGTGGAATGGGGCTGGATGATCTTATTGGCAGTGGCCTTCATCGGGGTGGTGTGGGGCTCGTATCGATGGCTGCCCTCGGAGTTGAGCCGCACACGCCGCGTGTTGCTCATCGGCTTGCGCGGTTTGTTCATCGCACTGTTGCTCGGGCTGTTGCTGCGACCGGTTTTGGTGCTGACGTTGACACGTGAAATTCAGCGAACTTTGCTCGTGCTGGTGGATTCCAGTCAAAGCATGACCCTTGCCGACCCGCGCATCGCCCCTGAAGATATCCAACGCGCGGCCATCGCCAAGGGATTGCTCGACCCCACAAAGGGTTTGTCGCAACCGCTGGATGAAGGCAAAACCGCCGAGTTGCGCGAGATGGCTCGCACCAATGTGTTGCGCGCGGTGTTGCAAAATGAACGGCTTAACTTGTTGCCGGCGTTATCAGAAAAATTTGAAGTAGTCCCGTTCACGTTCGGCTTGGGTGGCCAAGTACGCGAGCTTCCCCGTGCGCGCCAAATCGAGACGCAACCCGGAGAAGAATCCGAGCGCGCAGTTAAGTTGACCCTCGCTGATTTCGAGTGGGTGGACACGCTGGGGGCGCCGCATGCTGGGACTGCGCTGGGCGATTCTCTGCGCGAAGCCCTCCACCGTAAGCGCGGGCAGGCGCTCGCGGGTGTGTGGGTGCTCACCGATGGCGCGCACAATTCCGGCGATGCCCCGCGCGTGGTGGCCCAATCCCTGCGCGATGCCGGCGTGCCGGTTTATTTTTACGGCGTCGGCATTACTTCGCCGCGCGACATTATTATTGCCGGCATGGACGCGCCGCCCACGGCGTTTCTCGAAGACGAATTACTGGTGCACGTGCGCGTGCGGTCGCAGGGATTGCTCGGAGAAAACGGCCGGTTATTGCTCACGCTTAATGGTGAAGTGGTGGCAGAACAAACGGTCGCCTTCGGGAAGGACGGCGAGCAACGCGTGCCGCTGCGGTTCAAAACCAACGTGGCCGGTGAATTTGATTTGCGCGCCCACATTGCCGCGCGGGAGGACGAAACTGATCCGGGTAATAATGAGGCCTTCCGTCGCCTGCGGGTGGTGGACGACAAAATCCGCGTGCTCTTTGTCGAGCAAGCGCCGCGCTGGGATTACCGCTATCTCCAAGCCGTGCTCATGCGCGACCGCCGCGTGGAGCTCAAAACGCTTTTACTTGAAGGGGATCCCTCCATCGCGCAGGAAGAAAACTCGCCGTACCTTGAGAAATTTCCTGAGACCAAAAAAGATCTCTTCGAATACGACGTGGTCGTGTTTGGTGATGTGGATCCCAGCCGCATTTCCACATCGCAAATGGAAAATTTGAACGAGTTTGTCAGTCGCTTCGGCGGGGCGTTTGTGATGATTGCCGGGCGTCGGTACAGTCCATTGTCCTACGCCGACACGCCGGTAGCGGATTTATTGCCGGTGGAGTTTGAACCTGCCACCCTCGGCGGTGCGGACCCGGTGTTTGATCAGCCCATCCAAGTACAGCTCACCGCGCGCGGGAAGGGCGATCCAATGCTCAACCTCGCCGGCGATGGCGAAAGCAACGACGCGATGTGGGCCGCAATGCCGCCGATTTATTGGGTGGCCCCGGTGGTGGCCAAGCCGGGCGCGACGGTGTTGATGGTGGATCCCTCACGGGACACGCCTCAGGGCAAGCTGCCCGTGATGGCGCAGCACAAGTACGGGCTGGGGCAGGTCTTGTATGTGGGCACGGACAACACCTGGCGTTGGCGGCGCAATGTGGGCGATCGCTATTACACGCGATTCTGGGGGCAAGTGAATCAGCGAATGGCGCAGCAGCGATTCATCGGCGCGGACAAGCGCGTGCAAATTTCTTTGGACAACCAAAACTATAATGTGGGCGATCGCGTTCGCGTGTATGCGCGATTGTATCAGGAGGGCTACGAGCCATCGCTTGAAGAAGTCCTGCGCGGGGTGGTGACGACGACTGAGGAAGGCCACCCCCAAACGGAAGTGCCCCTCAAGGCGGTGAACGGTCAACCGGGATTATTCTTTGGTGAATTTGTTGCGCCCACGGCAGGGCAATATCAGTTTCACTTACAAGAGGCGCCGGATCAAAAACGCGATTTCACCGTGGCGGAATCCAGCCTTGAAATGGCCGAGACGGCAATGAACGCCAAGCTGATGCGGGATGTCGCCACGCTCACGCACGGGCGGTTTTTCCGCGAGGAGGATTTACATCAACTGGTGAAAACCATCGGCGCCAAACCAGCCACGGTGAAGAGCCGGTTGGAGTTGGAACTGTGGGCTACTCCGCTTTATTTCCTACTCATTCTATTCGTCGTTACCGTCGAATGGGTGTTGCGTAAATGGTCGTATTTGAAATGAGCACCGCGAAAACAAGTAGTACACTTTTAGCCGCCAAACTCGCCGGGGTACGGGGCAAGCGGCTTGGGTTGGCGCTCGGCACGGGCGTGGCGTGGCTGCTGGTGGCGGCGGTTGCTTTGCTCGGTACGGCGATGATAGCGGATTGGAAATGGGATTTTTCTCACAGTATTCGGCAAGCCTTGCTGGCGCTGGACGCATTGGTGCTACTCTTGATTGCCGCGCGGCACATTGCCCGTCCGCTGCTCAATCAAGCAGACGACGAGACGGTGGCATTGGAAGTCGAACACGCGCGGCCGGAATTTCGCAGCCGCCTCATTGCGGCCACACAACTGACCGGCGGTGCGTTACCGGCGGGCACCTCAAAAGGATTCGTGGCGGCTTTGGTAAAGCAAACCGAAACGATGGCGCGTTCAATCAATTTTAATACCATCGTCCCCAACGAAGCCTTCGCGGTGGCGGCGGTGATGGCGTTGCTCCTGGGCGGTTTGGGCGGGTTAGCGTTTAACCGCTATCAACCGGACACCGGTGTGCTGTTGCGGCGCGCATTTCTTTCCAACGAGGCGGTGCCACGGTTCACACACATCCAATCGGTGCGGGTGAATCCCAAAACGACAATTGCACGCGGGGATGATGTTGAAATCACGGTCACGCTAAACTCCATCAGCCGCGTAAATCCCGAGTCGGCGGACATTTATATTCAATACGACAATTCCGACCGCTCGGTGAAATATACCACAGTGCGCGAGCCGGCGGTGCATCCAGCTGAGTATCGGCTAAAGCTGGA
>CAUZWB010000234.1:0-4521 GCA_963583525.1 Verrucomicrobiia bacterium
ATCATGCCGGTGCAAGCCCACGTCGTGGGCGATGTCGTCGAATTCCTCGCGACTGACGTCATCCAGACGCTTGCCGCGATCAGCGAGTTTCTCGTTAATCTTCAAGGCTTTCTCAGTCATCTCGTCATGAGTATCCTTCGTGCCGCCCACCAGCGCGAAGTTGTCTCCCTGCGTAATCCGCTTGTGACCGTCGGTGTCAAGACCCACCCCCAACATCACGGCCTTCGGTTTTTGCTGCAGCGAATGCGCCATCGCCAGAGACCCTAACAAATTCACACCCTGTGAACAAGTCGAAACTACGGCGCAGTCAAAGACTGCCCGTTATGCCCTGCTCCCAAGCTCAATAAAAATGGGATAGCCGTCTCCGCCCATTCTTTTGGCGAAATAAAATCTGCGGCCGATGGCCCAAAACAACTGCGCAACATTTGAGTATTGATAATGCCCGGATTGAACGGAACCGCCGCCATGCCCTCGGGCAATTCCTGCGCGAGAGATTGAGTGAGTCCTTCGATCGCCCACTTGGTGGCGCAGTACGGAGCCACCTCCGGTGAGGCCGACCGACCCCAGCCGGAACTGAAATTGACAATCACCCCGCTCTGTTTCCGCGCCATTGACGGCAGGAAATGACGAATCACATTCGTCACGCCTTTAATGTTTGTATCAATGACCAAATCAAATTCCGCCGCTGACACATCCCAAAGAAATTTATTTTTGTTGATCACTGCCGCGTTATTGAGCAACAAATCCGGCGCACCATATTCCCGAATGACCGCAGCAGCCCATTCGCGGACGGCGTCATCATCCCTCACGTCCACCACCGAGAACGAATGAGAACGCCCTAGCGCCTTTTCCAATTCTGCAATTTTCTTTTCTGAGCGACTGCACCCAACCACCCGATGCCCCTTCGACGCCATGCCCTCCGCCAACGCACGGCCCAACCCGCGCGCCACGCCGGTGATCACCACTACTTTTCCCAACGCCTTGTCTCTTGCCATAATCATGCGCGGATAATTATGGCGTTTCCATTTCACGTCCACCCTTTATATTTGGCGCGCCGTGAATCGCTTTGAAAAAATCCTGTCCAAGCACGATTGTACCCTGCAACGCGGCGCACTCATCACGCTGCAGCTCAACGTGGGCCGCAAGTGCAACCAAGCCTGCCGCCATTGCCACGTGGACGCCGCGCCATGGCGTACCGAGATGCTCGCGGCTGATACTGCGGCACGTTTGCAGGATTGGATTACCACTCATAAGCCCGCCGTGGTGGACATCACCGGCGGCGCGCCGGAAATCTCCGAGCATTTCAAAACTCTCGTAAAAACCAGCCGCTCAGCTGGCAGCCGCGTCATCGACCGCTGCAATCTCACCATCCTTGAGGAGGAGGGTTTTAAATGGCTGCCGGCTTTTCTCGCGAAGAACGAAGTGGAAGTAATTGCTTCGCTCCCCTGTTATCAACCGGAAAACGTTTCGCGCCAGCGCGGCAACGGTGTGTTTGAAAAAAGCATCACCGCCCTGCAAACCCTTAACGCTCTCGGCTACGGAACCGCTCTGCCTCTGCATTTGGTTTACAACCCCGTTGGCCCCACGCTGCCGCCCAGCCAATCCAAACTGCGGGCGGAATACAAAGAAGCATTGCGGCGCGATTTTGGTATTGTGTTCAACGAGCTGTTCACGGTCACCAACCAACCCATCGCGCGCTTCGCGGAAGATTTGCGCAAGCAAGGAAAATGGGATGAGTACCTCGAACTCCTCGCCAACCACTTCAACCCCGCCGCCGTGGACGGCCTCATGTGCCGCGACACTTTAAGTGTTGGCTATCAAGGCGAGTTGTACGATTGCGATTTCAACCAAATGCTCGACCTGCAAATCGCCAACGGCAAACCACTCTACCTTTGGGACATCGCCCCCGCCGATCTGACCGGTCGCGCCATCCTTACCGGCAACCACTGCCTCGCCTGCACAGCCGGTAGCGGCAGCAGTTGCACAGGGGCTTTAGCTTAGTTAAGCCTTTGAATAAACCTCGCCGCCTTGTTCGGTAAACTCTTTCGATTTCTCGGCCATTCCGGCCTCGAGGGCGGCAGCGTCGGTGAGGTTATTCTCGGCGGCGTATTTTCGGATGTCGTCGGTGATGCGCATGCTGCAGAAGTTGGGGCCGCACATACTGCAGAAGTGGGCGGTCTTGGCGCCATCGGCGGGGAGGGTTTCGTCATGAAACTCCAGCGCGCGCACGGGATCGAGGCTAAGGTTAAACTGATCCTCCCAGCGAAACTCAAACCGCGCTTTGCTCACCGCGTTGTCGCGATACTGCGCGCCGGGATGCCCTTTGGCGAGGTCGGCGGCGTGGGCGGCGATTTTGTACGTGATGACGCCTTCCTTTACGTCATCGCGATTGGGTAGACCAAGATGTTCTTTGGGCGTCACATAACAAAGCATCGCCGTTCCGTACCAACCAATCATCGCTGCGCCGATGCCGCTGGTGATGTGGTCGTAGCCGGGAGCGATGTCAGTGGTCAACGGGCCGAGCGTATAAAAGGGCGCGTCATGGCACCACTCGATCTGCTTTTTCATGTTCTCCTCAATCATGTGCATGGGCACGTGACCAGGGCCTTCGTTCATCACTTGCACGCCGTGTTCCCACGCGCGCGTGGTGAGGTCGCCCTGTACTTTGAGTTCACCAAACTGCGCCTCGTCGTTGGCATCGGCAATAGAGCCGGGGCGTAGGCCGTCGCCGATGGAGAAGCTCACGTCGTACGCGGCCATTATTTTGCAGATGTCATCCCAATGGGTGTAGAGGAAATTTTCCCGATGATGCGTAAGGCACCACTTGGCCATGATGCTGCCGCCGCGACTGACGATGCCCGTTGCGCGTTGGGCAGTCAGCGGGATGAAGCGCAGCAACACGCCGGCGTGAATGGTGAAATAATCAACGCCCTGCTCCGCCTGCTCAATGAGCGTGTCGCGATAGATTTCCCACGTGAGATCCTCGGCGCGGCCATTGACTTTTTCCAGCGCCTGATAAATGGGCACGGTGCCGATGGGCACGGGGCTGTTGCGGATAATCCATTCGCGGGTGGCGTGGATGTTTTTGCCGGTGGACAGATCCATCACGTTGTCCGCGCCCCAAAGCGTGGCCCAGCGCATTTTGTCGACCTCTTCCTCAATGCTGGAAGTTACCGCGCTGTTGCCGATGTTGGCGTTGATTTTCACGAGGAAATTGCGGCCGATAATCATCGGCTCATTTTCGGGGTGATTGATGTTGGCGGGAATGATGGCGCGTCCAGCGGCCACTTCATCACGCACAAACTCGGGCGTTATGAAGTCGGGAATCTTCGCGCCGAATGAATTGCCGGAATGTTGATGCCGCAACTCACTGGGTAGTGCACCTTTCGATTCCAAGGCTTGTTCGCGCCCGATATTTTCGCGAATGGCGATGAACTCCATCTCGGGCGTGACGATGCCCTGCCGCGCGTACCACAATTGAGTCACGGGGTGATCCTTCGCCCGCAGCGGTTTGCGACGAAGGCCGGGGAAATCCCGATGTTGATTCCGCCCCGTGCCCGACGATTGCTCCGCGTGGCGGGTGGACAGAAACCCGTCATCCTCCGGACGCGTGGCGCGGCCATCAATTTCCTCCACATCGCCGCGCGCCAAAATCCAATCGCTCCGCAAGGCTGGTAATCCCTCCTCCACCGAGCACGAGTGGCCCGGATCACCCCACGGCCCGCTGGTGTCGTACACGCGCACCGGCTCGTTGGGTTCGGATTCGCCAGCGAGATTTAGCGTGGGGCTTTGGTCGATCTCGCGCATCGGCACGCTCACGTGCTTGCCTTTCACGTAAACGCGGCGGGATTTTGGAAAAGAACGGCTCGTGCCGGTTTCGAGGGCAGACTTTGTAGTAACCATAATTCAGGCGGGGAAATGGAATAGCGAATCCCTATCCGGCATTATCCGGCAGGTTCATTGGGTCAACCGCACTATATTCGGTGCGGAATTCTCAGCCTTCCAGTTGGCTCCCCTGCCCTTTTCTAGCCGCCCGCGCGCGGGGGGTCAAACCTCAAACGACTTACCGCAACCGCAGCTCACCTTGGCTTTGGGATTTATAATTTTGAAACCGCTGTCATTGAGGTCATCCGAAAAATTCACCACCGAGCCTCGCAAAAAATCCGCGCTGATCGCATCCACCACCACCGGCACACCCGCGCAATCCATTACACGATCGTCGTCACGCCGCTCATCAAACACCAAGCCGTATTGCATCCCCGAGCAACCGCCTTGCTCCACGTACACGCGCAGAGCCTTGCCCTCCGGCTCCGCATCCGCGTCGATCATGCGTTGCACCTCCATAACCGCCTCCGGTGCCAGCGTTACACAATCCTGTATTTGTGGTTCCATTAGGAATAAGTATAGACCGAATTTGCCCGAAACTCAACTCTTATTTTTGCCGGGCGCGTTGATCTAAAAACTCTTGTTTCCGATCCCCCAACCCTTTTTGCATCGAGGGATATTCTTTGATCAATAAAT
>CAUZWB010000235.1:0-4503 GCA_963583525.1 Verrucomicrobiia bacterium
CAAATCGTTCATCCTTCGGAAAATGCTTGGTCACCCCATAAACATCGTCCGCAAACCGAATCGCTTCCTGCCACACCTCCAGCTTCTGAAAGTTAAAGGTACCCTCAACCCTCATCACTCAACCCTCAACCTCATTCACTTCTCCCGGCCACGCGCCACATGCGCCTTTGCCGGGAGCGGTCGCAATTGGTTCTTCCGTTGGATCGCTGAAGGCCATTAGCACGTCTTTGGCGCGGTCGTTGCCGCTGTCATCAAGGTGCTTGATGGCGTCGCGGAAGGCGGCCATTCGAAAATCTTCTTTACCTTCCGCGCCTTCCACGCGGTCGAGGAAAGCGGCGATGTCGATCAGCTTATGCCGCGCGTCCATGAAATACTGGTCCATTACTTTTTGGCGGGTCATCATAGTCATAGCGCATAGATCGCCGTTGGGCGAATTAGGGTTCGCGGGAAACCTATGTGAATAACCTGTGAAAAGCAAGCCATCATCCGCTTGACTTGAGCACTGTTTTTCCGGTAGATTTTCTGGAGGAGGAGGAGGTTTCCAGTTTATGCCAACTTACGAGTATTCGTGCGCCAAATGCGAAAAGACCATTGAGGTTTTTCATTCCATTAAAGCAGCACACTTAAAAATCTGCCCGAAGGATGCGTGCGCCAAAAAGAAATGGGGCAAGGGCAAAGTGAAGCGATTGCTCGGCACCGGCGCGGGAATCATTTTTAAGGGCGACGGTTTTTACGAAACCGATTACCGAAGCGAAAACTACAAGAGCGGCGAGAAAAAAGCCGCCGATGCAGTGAAGAAAGCCACGGAGAAAAAGTCTGACTCCAAGGAATCCAAAGGCGGCAAAGAAAGCAAAAAACCAACCGCCAAAAAGAAGCCGAAGAAGTCCTGAGGCAATGACGCGCACTCTTTCCATCTTAGTTTTGTTCGCACTGTGGAGCACAGCGGACGCGCAGCAATTCCGGCGACCGCAGCCGGTGACGAGCGTCACCAAACAATTCTCTGCAATTTGGAAACTGAACCGCGCGCCGCGTCCAATTATTTCCGGCACGAAAGGTGTCCCCACCGTCGTGCGAGTGAACGCGCACAGCCTCATTTTTTTCGCTGAAGAAACCAAGAAACACCTGCTGCGCGAATTGGGCGTAAGCGATCTTTGGAATGGCCACATTACACTGCGCATCATCGGCTTACCTCCGGGCACAAATCCAGTGCTCGACCGCCAGACCTTTGGCGATCGCTGGCGATATCAGCTCACCGTGCCGGAAGAATTACCCTCCCGCCAGTTGTTGCACGCGATGGTGTCGTTGTTGCTCGAGGAATACGCCGGCCGTTACAGCCGTAAAACTCCGCGCATTCCGCCGTGGCTTGTCGAGGGATTCACCGAGTTACTCATTCAAAAAAACGGCGCCGCCCTGTTCTCCTCCCTCACACTTAATCGCTCCATTAATTTGTTTCAAACGGACGCCTTACGCCGCAGTCGAGTAGTGGTTCAAAATTCCCCGCAGGTGTCCTACCTCAACCTCAGTTTGCCACCCGCCGAATTGCAACTCGGCGCGGGCCTCGTGCAATACCGCGCGCACGCGCATCTGTTCACTGCCCTGTTACTCACCCGCACCGATGGCGCGCGGCGGATGCAATTTTTTATCCGCGAAACCAACCGCCGCGCCAACAGCCAACACGCTTTGCTGGCGGCGTTTGATTTCAAAACCATGCTCGCCGCCGAACAATGGTGGTCGCTCACGCAAACGCGCTTCCGCAACCGCGATGCCCAAAACCGCTGGATGCCCAACGTCGCGCAGGGGCACCTCGCCAATTTATTGAGCGTGGAAGCCGCGCGCGAAGATGGCCAGAAATCTGTGCCGCTGCGCGAATACCTGCAAACCGGCACCCACGCTAATCACGTAAAGGTGCTGCTGCCGTTGGTTCAAAAACTGATTCTCGTGGAAGTCAACGCACCGCCGCAGCTCACGCGCATCACCCGCGAATACCGCCTGGTGCTCCAGCAATACATCGGCAAACCGCGCCAACCCAACGGCCCCATTCCCACCCTCACCGGCGAGGCCCATGCCGCGCGGCGCAAGGTGGCCGTGCAATCGCTCACTTTGCTCGCTACCATTCTCGCCGACCTCAAACGCACCCCCAATCGGCCCAGCAACGCCTTGGGCAAAATCCTCCGGCGGCCGTGAGCCTCTGCGCACCGGCTGAATTGACACACCCAGCCCGTGACGGTAGGATGCACCGCACATGTCGTCCACCATCAACCCGCACGATTTGCTGAGCGAGCTCAAGCAATTCAGCCCCGCCGGTCGTGGCGCGTGGAGTGATGTCGCCGATGCCGATTGGGACGATTGGAAGTGGCAACTCAAAAACCGCGTCACTTCGCTCGAGCAACTGCAGCAGCACATTCCGAATCTCACCGAAGCGGAAACCGAGGGTGCGCGCTTGGCCGACACCAAACTCGCGATGGCCATCACGCCGCACTTTTTTAATCTCATTGATGTTGATGACCCCGAGTGCGCCCTACGGCGGCAAGTGATTCCCGCCATCGACGAGACTTTTACCGCCTCGTGGGAAATGTCTGACCCGTGCGGCGAGGACAGCCATTCGCCCGTGCCCGGGCTTGTGCATCGCTATCCGGATCGCGTTTTGTTTTTGGTGACCGACCGGTGCGCCGCCTATTGCCGTTACTGCACCCGCTCGCGGATGGTCAGCAACGCCACCGGTTATGGCTTTCGACCCAACTTCGAGCAGCAACTCGATTACATCCGCGACCATCCTGAAGTACGCGACGTGCTGCTTTCCGGCGGCGATCCTTTGCTGCTCAGTGACGGCAAGCTCCATCTGTTGCTCACCAAACTGCGCGAGATCCCGCACGTTGAATTCATCCGCATCGGCAGCCGCATCCCCATCTTTTTGCCCCAACGCATCACGCCCGAGCTATGCGAAATGCTGCGCGAATTTCATCCACTTTTCATCAGCGTACACGCCAATCATCCGCGTGAACTGACCACCGAGGTCCGCGACGGCCTCGCGCGTTTGGCCGATGCCGGTATTCCGCTGGGCAACCAGTCCGTACTGCTCAAGGGAGTAAACGATGACGAAACCGTGATGAAGGCGCTCGTGCAAAAACTGCTCATGTGCCGCGTGCGGCCGCTTTATATTTACCAGTGCGACCTCATCAACGGCAGCGCCCACCTGCGCACCAGCGTCCGGCGCGGCCTGGAAATTATGGAAACCCTCCGCGGCCACACCACCGGCTACGCCGTGCCGCAATACGTCATCGATGCCCCCGGCGGCGGCGGCAAAGTCCCCGTCGCCCCCAACTACGTCCTCAGCCATAACGCTGACCGCGTCGTCATCCGCAATTTCGAGGGCAAGGTTTTCGAATACCCCGAAGCCCCCGACGGCACCCCGCTCCACCCCCGCCCCATCTCCATTGAGGAACCGGAATTGGTGTAACACCGATGGGCAGTTTTTCTAACAATGATGAGCAGGATATTCAGGATTTTTTCTTTTTCTTATCCTAAACATCCTGCCCATCTGTGTTCATAAATTCTCCGGATTGTACTTCCCGCCAATCCCCGGCTCGTACAAAACGATTCCCAATTCATCCCGCATCATTTCGAAATCACGATCTTGCGAGTAAACCCGGCAGCCCCATTCCAGCGCCAGCGTTCCGATCAGAACATCCATCCAGTTGACGGTGAAGCCTCGGTCGCGTAGTCGCCAGGCGTTCACCCTCGATTGCTCCCAAGCCGTATCGGTCATGGGTTGGTAGGGAAGATCATTGAAGAACGACTCCATCCGTGGCCGGTGTTGACGGCCGGCGTTCCCCAAGACTTCCAGTTTCACCGGGCCACAAAGAATTACCTGATATTCATAGAGCAACCCATCCACGGCCAAGGTCTTCTCCGTACTCCCCTGAGGCCGAAGGAACTCAATCCACGCTGATGTATCCACCAAGACCATCAACCGATTCTGGAATCCTGCTGGGCTTCCATTTCCTCGTTGGTCATCGGATAGTCAAATGCCCCTTCCCGAGCCAACCGGGAAAATTCACGAACCCTCTGGCGCTTCACAAACTCTGTCACGGCTTTAGCCACCGCCGGGCTGCGCTTATTCTCCCCGGTAATTTCCAAAACGTCGCTTAAAACCTGCTCTGGAATGTCCACTGTAATTCTCATAAGCTCAATTTAACACATATCCGCATCAAATCAAGGTGTTATTTTCATCATTTTGCATCAAAAGAAAGACTTGTTTTCACGATAGCAAAACCCCAATTTCCAATCCAGTTATGCCACGCGAATCCCTGACCGCCAAAAGCAAGCGCCTCGGCGAAATCATCACGGGGCTTCAGTCCACTTATCCCGATGCCCATTGCGAGTTGAACTATCGCAACCCGCTGCAGTTGATGGTGGCCACGATTCTTTCGGCACAATGCACAGATAAACAGGTGAACATCGTCACGCGCGATTTGTTCAAAAAATATCGCAAGGCCGCTGACT
>CAUZWB010000236.1:0-4499 GCA_963583525.1 Verrucomicrobiia bacterium
TCGAGATAAATGCTTTCGGGAAACTCGCGCTGCAACCGCAGGCTCATGGCGGCGGCGAGATTGAGGCGGTCCATGGAAAAATAAATCCGCCAGAGTTGCATATACGTTTCCTCCAGCAAACCGCCGCCAATTTTACGCGCTTGGGTGACAACCTCCTCGCACACACCCAAGGCTTCCTCGTATTTTAACTTTGCTTTTTCGTCCAGCCCAAAGTCGCGGTATTGCGTGCCGATCTGCGTGAGCGCGCTGGCGGTCTTGAGCTTGGTTTTGAGTTCCAGCTCGGCATCACTAATTTCTGTGCGGGTGACGCGCACTCCGCCGAGGTTGCCCTCCACGCACTTGGCTGCCGTGGCTAGGTCACGTGGACCGGCGCCAATGTTGAGCGTGTCGGTGTAGCTCAGGCGAATGAGGTCGCCGGGCTGGGCTTGCAACTTGGGGTCGCCGGCTACCACCACCTCGGCGGATTCCACCGGCACGGTGCCGCGAAAGAGGCCGGTGTGAATGCTGCCGTCATTTTGTTGCTGTTCGATTTCCTTGACCAAATCTTCGCCCTTGGGTTTGGGTGCTGCGGCGGGCGTTTTTTCCTCGTCGGGAGGGTTGTCCGATTTCTCGATGAGCTTCTCTTCGACCTTACGCAGGGCTTCGGTGAGGGTAAGTTCCACGGTGTCAATCACCTTGAAGGGATCCACCTCCAGTTGCGCCTCAATAGGCTCGGAGCCGGGCAAAATGGGTAGCGGTTTTTCACCGGGTGTGGCGGGCAGTCGCGCGCCCTCGGCGATGAGCTTGGCTTTTTCCTCTTCAATCTCAAGGGACGTTTTTGGGCGCAACACTTCAACCTTCACCTTGAGATGGTCGGCGGCATCGCTCACGTCGCGGTCGGCGTCGCTCACCTGCACGTTTGCCTCTTTGCCGAGCACCACGCCGCGCAATGTTTCGGCAAAGGCACCGTCCATCACCTGCACCAGCGCGTTGCCCACCACGGTGACTTGTTTTTTCCGATCCACATTAAATGCCCGCGCGGCGGTGTGGGCATCGGTGTAATCCACCTGTACCTTGGCCGTGCCGGTGACCTCAAGAATGCCATTGCCCGGGCGTGGCTTGCCGAGGCGAGTGGGGATGGAGCCGAGCACCACGCGCACATTACGGCCGATGGGTACGCATTTCACCTTCTCCTCATCGCCTTCGCTGGTGCGCACTTTCACGGTCACGGCCTCGCCCTTTTTGAGGATGGCGAGGTCGGCGTCTTCAATTTTCACGAAGAACCGCTTGCCGGCTTCGAGCTTCTCGGCGTTTTGATCTTTGTCGCCCACGGCGGTGCCTACCTTTTCCAGCGCGGCAATCGCGCGGCCGTAATGCCCCTGTTTGAAATGGCCGAGGCCAATGTAATAGTAGGCCTCGTTCACTTGTTCCGCCACGGGAAATTCCTCGATGACTTTCCGCATCACTTTGAAGCATTGACCGTAGTGGCGTCCTTCAAAAAAGCACACGCCCATTTTCAATGTGGCTTCGGCGCGTTGTTGGCCGTCGCTGTTATCCTCGCTGGCCACCGCCTCGAAATGCGCGCGCGCTTTTTCGTAGGCGTTGCTCTTGGTGAGATGATGTGCGCCCAGCTTGAGGTGCGCCTGAAACCGGGCTTTGCTGCGCGGATACCGCTCGATGACCGCCCGCCAAATCTCGATGGCTTTTTCCTGCTCACCAGCATCATAGCGCAGATCGCCAGCCTCAGTGAGCTTGCGCGCGGCACGGTCTTCAATGATGGATCCGCGCACCGGCGGCGCGGCGTTCAGGGCAAATGAGCAATAGAGAAATGCGAGGCAAAAAAGGCGAATCAGCATGGTAAAAGTCAGACGCAAGGTTCCACAACAAACGTCACCCTAATTTTCCGCCACTCAGCGGAACGGGGCAACAGCGCCATCGTACGTTCGCCCCCAGAAATGGCAACGCGAATCAGCCCACAAAAAACCCCCGGGCTTCCCGAGGGGTGTGAAAAATAGTTTCAGTTTACCCAAACAACTCCATCACCGGCTTGGCGCCTTCGTTGATGAGGCGCATGGGGCGGCCCAGAGGGGTTTTCACTTCCTTGGCAGCATCAATTCCCAGCGCGTGGCAAAGGCTGGCGTGGAGGTCATGCGGATTCACGGGGCGCTCTGCGGGGAGCATGGCGTCCTCGTCGGATTTGCCGATCACCTGCCCGCCCCGGATGCCGCCGCCGGCCATGAAACAACTGAAGCAGCGCGCGTGATGATCGCGCCCGGCGTTGGTGTTAATGCGCGGGGTGCGGCCGAATTCGCTGAGCACGAGCACCAGCGTTTTGGCGAGTTTACCGCTGGCGGCGAGATCGGAAATTAACGAAGCCAGCGCGGGATCCATGATATCGCCGTGATTTTGCATGGCGGGGAAGTTGTTGTTGTGAGTATCGAACCCGCCGCGATTCACCTGCACGAAGCGCACGCCGGTTTCCACCAAACGCCGCGCGAGCAGCGCCCCACGGCCAAAGGCGGTGTCCCCATAACGCGCCACGGTTTTGGGGTTCTCGCCCTTCAACTCAAACGCCTTCAACGCCGGGCTGCGCATGAGGTTGACGGCCTCTTGGGTGGCGGTGTCCACAGCTTTGGCTTTGCCCGCATCAAGCCCGCGCGCGTTGCGCAGGTTCATCTTCGCCAAAATATCGAGCCGCTTGTTGCCGCGCACTTGCGTGATGCCGGACGGGAAAGCGAGGTACGGATCCTTCTCGCCAGGGCGTCCAACGTAATACGCCTCACACCGTTGGCCGAGATACCCGGCGCGGCGCGCGTTGCCGCTAATGGTAATGAAACTCGGCAGATCACCGAGGCGATCTTTCTCGTGCGCCACAATCGAACCGATGCCCGGATGGATGAGATTGGCGCTTTGGTTGTAGCTGGTTTGCAGTTGGTACGATGCGCGACCATGCGCGCCATTGGAGCCGGCGATGGATCGAATGAGTGCCGCATGATGCATCTGCTTGGCGAGTTGCGGAAAAATGCTGCTGATTTGCACGCCCTCAGCGGAAGTGTTGATGGGGCTAAACTCACCCGCCACCGGTCGGCCGGGCTTGGGATCCCACGTATCGATGTGGCTCATGCCGCCGCCGCACCAAAAGAGGATGACGTGCTCGGCTTTTGCCTTTTGGGTTTCGCCCGCGCGCGCGAGCATTTGGGCAATGGGCATGCCGAGCATCGTGGCGCTGGAAAGCCCCAGCATGCGGCGGCGAGTCATTTGGTAATCAAGGCATCCGTTCATAATTTTGGTTCTTGGTTCTTGGTTTTATGGAATGTATCGAAATTCGTTGCTGTTCAAAAGTGCCCAGCGCAGATCAGCCATGCCGACCAACGCGGCTTTGCCGGTGCCGACTACTTCGCGGGCAAAAGTTAATTCGGCGGCGGAGGGTTGGCGCGTAAGAATTTCCATGTACGCCAGCTGGATCGCTTCCCCGACCTTTTGCTTCTCCCCGCCAAGATATTGGTACATCGGCTCCATCGGGCCCACGCGGGCAGCTTCGTGGGTGGCCTTTCCGTTGAGCATCATCAACTGCTGACGCATGCTGGGGATGTGCTCGCGGATATTGGCGAGACTGTCGCGCGCGGGTTGGCCGAAGACGCGCAGGAAATGCGCGGGTGGCGCCGGCGTGGCCATGCGCATGGTGCTGCCAAAGCGCGGATTGTCGTCCACTGTGCGCTCTACCTCCACGTACTTATAACGCATGCGGGGGCCGCTGGCATTTTGTTGAGCCATCATTTGGCGCTGTTGTTGCGCGGCCAACTCTACATCGCTCATCATTTTCATGGCGGCGAGATCCTTTTGCAGTTCGTTTTTTAATAGTTCATCGAAGTTCAGCGCGATTTGCCCTTCGAGATCATAGCCGCCCCCGCCCATGGGCGGGGCCATCATGTTGGGCGTGCCCGGCGAAGCAACAGGAAGCGGAGCGGGACCTCCGCCTTCCACAGGGCCATCGACCACGCGCACCCGTTCGGTGTAAGTGCGGCGGTTCGCGCCCGCGGGCCATTTGTAATCTGTGAGATGTCCGGCCGCCACGATGCTGTCGTACAACACCTCGCTCACCATGCGCCGCGTGATGGCGGCGGTGAAGTTTTCTTCCGCCGCCAACCGATCAGGCAAGGGCACCGCGGGATCCAAATGTGCCAGTGAATAGACTTCGCTAGCCATAATCAATCGGATCAACACTTTGAGATCATATCCGCTCGCGACAAATTCATCGGCCAAATAGGCCAGCGCCTTGCGATGGGTCAGCAAATCCTGGAAATCATCCACCGGCTCGTAGAAGCCGCGCCCGATCAATTCCGCCCACACGCGGTTGGCCATGTTGCGCGCGAAATAGCGGTTGCGCGGACTGGTCACCATCTGCGCCAACTCCGCGCGTTGTTTGCTTTGGCGATAAAGATCGCCATCGATATCCAGCGCTGCGGTGGCGGCCTTGGCTTCTTCGGTCACCGACTTGCCAAACCCGGTTTCCGAGTTGA
>CAUZWB010000237.1:0-4496 GCA_963583525.1 Verrucomicrobiia bacterium
GTTTACCGTGCATCAAATCCACGATGGCTTGCGAGCAGGCAGCGCTGACTTTGCGGCCTGTCTCATTTGAAAACGCGGCTTGATGCGGCGCGAGTAAAAGTTTTTTAGCCGTGCGAAAAGGATGCTCTTTCAGCAAAGGTTCCTCCACAAACGAATCCACCGCCGCGCCCGCGATGCCGCCCGCATTCAACACCCGCGCCAGTGCCGCTTCGTCAACCAATGCCCCGCGGGCGGTGTTGATGAGATACGCGTCCGGTTTCATTTGCTTCAATTGCGCTTCGCTAATGAGTCCTTTCGTCTTCGGCGTCACTGCCGCGTGCAGTGAAACAAAATCACTTTGTGCAAGCAGCGAATCGAGCGGTACAAATTCCACGCCCAATTTTTTGGCGGCCTCATTGGGAAATGGGTCACACGCCAACACGCGCAAATTAAAACCCGCCGCGCGCCGTGCCACCGCCGTGCCGATACGGCCGCAGCCGATGATGCCCAGCGTTTTGCCGTGTACATCGTGCCCCCATTGCGGGGCCCATTCGCCGGCGCTCATCGTGGCGTGCGCGGTGTGGATGCGGCGCGCGATGCCGAGCAGCAGCGCGAAGGTGTAATCCGCCACCGCCTCATCGAGCATACCGGGCGTGTAAGCGATCACGATGCCGTGCGCCGTAGCGGCCTCCACATCAATCCGTTCATAACCCACGCCCCAACGGGAAATAATTCGCAATTCAGCCGCCTCTGGACTGGCCAATAATTCAGCAGAAAACTCATCCGGCCCCGCATAAACCGCCTGAATTCCTGCCAATAACGGGCGCAATTCCGCCGCCGATTGGGCACGAAAGGGTTCGGCAATGGTGACTTTACAGCCGTTTTTACGCATAAAACCGGCGGATTCAGCCCCAATTCCTGCAATCGTGCCCGGGGTGGCTAAGATGTTCCAAGACATGGCGTTGGGCGGCAGTGTAGCGTGCGCGGGCGCGGGCGCAAAGGATGGGTCTTGCGAATGCGATTTAGAATTATTCTAAATACTGTTGACGCTGCACAGGCCATCGGCGATGCTGGCGGCACTATGAAGGACGTCAAAGCACGTACTGTTTTTGTGCCGCCCCGCCGCAATCGCGGAGTGGTGAGCCGTTGCATCGTTGAATCCGGCCTCCGGCCCACGGCGCAGCGCGAGGTGGTGTACGGCGTGTTGCTGGACAAACTGGATCATCCAACGGCGGACGAAGTGTTTCTGCACGCCAAGCGGGAGAAGCCGGATATTTCGATGGCGACGGTTTACAACTGCCTCGATGCGTTGGTGAAACATCATCTCGTGAAGCAAGTGCACCTCGATCGCGCGGCCACTCGTTACTGCCCGAATATGCACGAGCACGCGCATTTCCAATGTGAAACGTGTGGCGGGATTTCTGATTTTGAAGGCGCGTCCAAGCCGCGCCAAAGCGGGTTCAAAGTGCCCCAAGGATTCAAGGTGACGCACTCGGAAGTTTCGATGCGCGGTGTGTGTTCGGACTGCGCGGAACAAAAGAAAGTGGAAAAAACGAAATGAGCGCGGACACCGAAACCATCGACCGCTTTGTGGCGCAGGAATATAAGTGGGGTTTCTATACCGACATCGAGGCCGACACTCTGCCGCCGGGGCTTGACGAGGATGTGGTGCGCCATATCTCCGCCAAGAAAAATGAACCGGAGTGGCTGCTCGAATGGCGGCTGAAAGCCTTCCGCCTTTGGCAGACGATGGAAGAACCGCATTGGCCGCAGGTGAAGTATGACCCGATTGATTATCAGGCGGTGAGCTACTACTCCGCGCCAGGTGCGAAAGATAAAGACCGTCCAAAGAGCCTCGACGAAGTCGACCCCAAGCTGCTGGAAACCTATGAAAAACTCGGCGTGCCGCTGCACGAGCGCGCGCGGTTGGCGGGCGTGGCGGTGGATGCGGTGTTCGACAGCGTGTCCGTCGGCACCACGCACAAGGAGGAACTGGCCAAGCACGGCGTGATTTTCTGTTCGTTCTCCGAGGCGGTGCAGGAGTATCCGGAGCTTATCAAAAAATATCTCGGCTCGGTGGTACCGTACACGGATAACTTTTTTGCCACGCTCAACTCGGCGGTGTTCAGTGATGGCTCGTTTGTTTACATCCCGAAGGGCGTTCGGTGTCCGTTGGAGTTGAGCACGTATTTCAGAATTAACGCCGCCGAGACGGGGCAGTTTGAACGCACGCTGATTATCGCCGATGAAGGCAGCCACGTGAGTTATCTCGAAGGCTGCACCGCGCCCATGCGCGATGAAAATCAACTGCACGCGGCGGTGGTGGAGTTAGTCGCGCTCGGCGATGCGGAGATAAAATATTCCACCGTGCAAAACTGGTACCCCGGCGATGAAGACGGCAACGGCGGCATTTACAATTTCGTGACCAAGCGCGGCATTTGCAAAGGCGCGCGTTCGAAGATTTGCTGGACGCAAGTGGAGACCGGCTCAGCGATTACGTGGAAATATCCCAGCGTGATTTTGCGCGGCGACGACTCCGTCGGCGAGTTTTACTCCGTGGCCCTCGCGAACCTCGCGCAACAGGCGGACACTGGAACCAAGATGATTCATCTCGGCAAGAACACTCGCAGCACCGTCATCAGCAAAGGCATCTCCGCCGGCAAAGGCCAGAACAGCTATCGCGGTCTCGTGCAAATGGGCAAGAACGCCACGAACGCCCGCAACTATACGCAGTGCGATTCGTTGCTCATTGGCAGCCGCTGCGGCGCGCACACGTTCCCGTACATTGAAGTGAAAAACCCATCAGCCCAAGTCGAGCACGAAGCTACCACTTCAAAGATAGGCGAGGATCAGATTTTTTACTGCAACGCCCGCGGCATCGAAACGCAGGACGCGGTGAACATGATCGTCAACGGATTTTGCAAAGAAGTCTTCCGCGAACTCCCAATGGAATTCGCGATGGAAGCCCAGGCGCTGATGGACGTGAGCCTCGAAGGCAGTGTGGGATAGGAATTTACAATGTTGGAAATCAAAAATCTGAAGGCCGGGGTGGAGGGCAGGGAAATTCTCAAGGGGATTAACTTGTCCATTAACGCCGGCGAGGTGCACGCGATCATGGGGCCGAATGGTAGTGGCAAGAGTACGCTGGCGCAGGTGTTGGCGGGGCGCGAGGCGTTTGAGGTTGCCGAGGGTTCGGTGATGTACAAAGGGCAGGATTTGCTCGAGCTCGCGCCCGAGGTGCGCGTGCGCGAGGGGCTGTTTTTGGCCTTTCAGTATCCTGTGGAAATCCCCGGCGTGAACACGACATATTTTTTACGCGCGGCGGTGAATGCCGTGCGCGAGCATCACGGGGAGGCGGCGCTCAACGCGGTGGATTTCCTCAAGCTCATGCGCGAGAAAATCGAGCTGCTGCAACTGGACGAGGCGCTGCTCAAGCGTTCGGTGAACGAGGGCTTTTCCGGCGGCGAAAAAAAGCGCGCGGAAATTTTGCAAATGGCTTTGCTCGATCCGACAATGGCGGTGCTGGACGAAACAGATTCCGGCTTGGACATTGACGCGCTCAAGGTCGTGGCCCACGGGGTGAACGAACTCAAGCGCGCCGACAATGCGCAACTTATCATCACGCACTACCAGCGTTTGCTCGATTATATCGTGCCCGATTTTGTGCACGTGTTGTCCGACGGCCGCATTGTGAAATCCGGCGGCAAGGAACTGGCGTTGGAGCTTGAGGAAAAGGGCTACGACTGGATCACCAACGGAGAACTCCAAACCGCCTGATGGTTGCCCCCGCCAACAACGCCGTGGATCGCTTGCTTGCCGCTTTACCAACGAGGGGCGAAAGTGGTGCGCGTTTTGCGGCGCTGGGTTTTCCCACCACGCGCGATGAGGATTGGCGTTTCACCAGCGTCGCGCCGATTGCGGAATTGGAATTCACCGCGGCGGCGGCCGATGCGGCCGCGAATTTGGAGGGCTGTGTGTTTTCGGGAATCGACGGCCCGCAGTTGGTTTTCGTGAACGGTCATTTTTCCGGCGAACTTTCCTGCGTGGGCGAACTGCCCGCGGGTGTGGAGATTGGCAATCTTGCCGCAGCGGCATGTGAACCGTGCGAAGCAGAAGATGCTTTCGGCGCGTTGAATGCCGCGAGTTTTACCGATGGTGCGTGCGTGCGCGTGGCGGACGGCGTGTGTTTTGAATCGCCGATTCGCGTTTACTTTTTGAGCACAGGCGCCGATGGCGCGACGGCGAATATTCGCAATCACATCACTCTCGGCGCGAACAGCAAAGCAACGATCCTCGAAAGTTGGACGGGCGCGGATGCCGCATATTTTAACAACGTCATCACCGAGCTTTCCGTTGGCGATAATGCGCTGCTAGAGCACGTAAAGTTTCAGAATGAAAGCACGTCCGCCTTTCACGTGGCCGGTTTGCACGCCACGATGGGACGCGACAGTCGCGTGGCGCATCATTCCATCGCGCTCGGCGGCCGCATTGCGCGCAACAACATCCGCGCTCGGCTC
>CAUZWB010000238.1:0-4484 GCA_963583525.1 Verrucomicrobiia bacterium
AGCCGGTGACCGCCACGCGTCCGCCCCAGCCCGCGCCAATGGCCATCGAGACGGCGGCGATTTCGTCTTCGCACTGCACAAAAATTCCATCGTACTTGGGCAGCTCGCGGCGGAGCAGCTCCATAATATCCGACCACGGCGTGATGGGGTAGCCCGCGCCGAAACGCACGCCGGCGGCGAGGATGCCGTAGCCGAGCGCGTCGTTGCCGTTGCAAACGACTTGTTCCGTGTCGCGCGCCTTGGGTTCCTCGAACGCGTAAATTTCCTCCAGCGTGGTGAGCGGATAACCGTACCCCGCGTGAAACGCCGTGAGCGCGGTGGTGGTGATGCTGCTGGCCTTGCCCTTGAAACGCTCGGCGACGAGCCCTTCGAGTTTGGCGGCATCGAGATCGAACATCCGCGCCACGAGGCCGAGCGCGAAAATATTTTTGCCCTTATCCTTGGCCGTGCCGCCGATGGCCTCCACCGTGAGCTCCGAGATGGGGCAGCCGATGTGGCGGTATTTTTTCAGCAACTCCGGGTCCGGCTCCACGTGGCTGCTATCGTACAAAACGATGCCGCCTTCTTTTAGAAAACCAATGTGGTTTTCGTAGCTGTGCTGATAGAAGGGCATCAGCACATCCGCGTCATCGCCGGAAGTGAGCACCTCGCCGGAGCCGATGCGCACCTGGAAAATCGATGGCCCGCCAGAGATGGTGGCGGGGATGGTCATAAAGGTCATCACCTCCTGCTCGCTGCGGCCGGCCAATTGGGCGAGAAAACCGCCAATGGACTGGATGCCGTCCTGCGAGTTGCCGGCAATGCGGATGACGGCCTCGGTTACTTTCGAGACCTTTGGACTATCGCTAACGACCTCTTCGGTCGCGGAACTATCGCTCATTGAGTGTATGGATAAAATTGCCGGCCGCTACTCCGCAACCTCCAGATCACGTGCCGCCGGCTTCCCTGCAAAGGGATGCGGGAAACTATCATCATTGGGCGAGCTGTCAAACGATATTCACAAATGAGCCAAAATTTTCTCGCAGCGTGTGGCTCAGGAAAACAGGCGCGAGGGTCGGGGCATCAAAAGTCATTCACAAAACGGGAGGCCGGAGCTCCCGCTGAGCCAACGTGCTGCCGGCATCTTGCCGGCAGGCCCGAAACGAAACTTGTTGCCGGAAAGATGCCAACACCACTTGTGCCTCCCGTGGCATTCGCGTCTTGCGCCGGTTCGTAGCTCCGCCCACACTTGCGCACACGACGATGGCCGAAGACTTGCAAACCCAATTTGATGACGCCGTATTTGCCTATACCACGGGCGATTATGCCACGGCGGTGGCGGGATTTGAGGCGGTGTTGGCGGCGGAGCCGGAGCATTTTGAGGCGCGCCTATCGCTGGGCATGGCGTTTTACCGGCAGGAAAACTACGGCGCCGCCATCGAGGCCGGGCACGCCGCCGAGGCGATCAACGCCAATGAACAGCGCGTGCACACCAATCTTTCGCTCGCTTATATGAAGAGCGGCCACAAAGAAACCGCCGAGCACCACGGCTTGCAGGCCAAGATCGCCGGCTGGAAAGCGGATCCCAACGCAACGGAGGCAACGGCGGCGGGCGGTGAAGATGATTTGAAAATGGCGGAGCCCAAGCTGGAGAATATTAAACTGCCCACGAAGTTCCCCGAGCAACCGTGGAAGAAAAAGAAGGAATAAAATGAAAAGCGCATACGAAATCGCGATGGAAAAACTGGACAAAGAATCGCCCGTCCAAAAAGTGAGTGCCGAACTCAAAGCCGAGCTCGCCGAGCTGGACAATCTTTACCAATCCAAACTCGCCGAGCGCGAAGTTTTCCTCGGTGGCAAAATCGCCGAAGCCGAAGCGACCGGCGACTTCGAAGCCCTCGAACAATTGCAACGCGAATTGGCAAGCGACAAAAAAACGCTGGAATCAGATTTGGAGGAGAAAAAGGAAGCGGCGCGGAATAAATAATTTTCAATTATTCCTCCAACGAGAAATAATGCAACGCCGCCAAAATCACTGAGTGGCGAATTTTGTTTTCCTTCACCAGTCGCGGCAAATCTTCGGCGGGCACGAGGCGCGGCAGTAAGTCTTCTCCGGCGTCCATTTGCATTTCGTGAGTGCGATGGCAGTTTTCCACGAGGATGGTGTGGACGCGGTTGTTCATGATGGCAGGGTTGGCGAGGCATTCGCCGATCTTGCGGGCGCTGTCGGCGTCGCCGGTGTAGCCGGTTTCCTCCCGTAGCTCTCGCAACGCCGTCACCACGGGATCGGCCTCGTGGGGGTCCATCATCCCGCCGGGGATTTCCAACTCCACCGTTTCGGTGCCGTGGCGGTATTGCTCCACCATCACCACTTCGCGCGCGGGCGTGAGGGCGATGATGTTCACCCAGTCGGGGCACTCGAGCACCACCATTTTATGCTCGTTGCCGGTGCGTGGGTTAACAACGGTATCTTCGCGCAGTTGAAATATGCGATGGTCACTCAGCGGTCGACTGTCGCGCTTTTCCCATTTTTGAATTTCATCAGCCATTTTGTTTGGTGCGTTCATCGTGTGCAGTTTTCATAAGCTGCAATAAATGGATGAGCGCTTGATCGTAAGTGCGATCGCCTTCGGCGGCGAGTTGATGGGCGCGCTTGTCGAGTTGCGCGGCCATCGGGGGAGCTTTGTCTTTCGGCACGCCGAATTGTTGCAGCGCTTGTTCGAGTGCGGCTTGTTCGGCGGCGGTCATTCCACGCCGGCGTCTTCGCGCGAAACGATGGTGATGGACATCACGTCCTGCCGTTCCTCGGGGCGGCTGCCTTCGCCACCGCCGCCGCACGGCACCTCGCCGAGCGTCTCGAGCACGTCCATCCCTTTGATGAGTTCGCCGAAGCACGTGTATTCGCCATCCAAAAAACTGGCGGCCTTGAGGCAGATAAAAAACTGGCTGCCGGCGGAATTGGGATCGCTGGACCGCGCCATCGAAATGACGCCCTTCACGTGCGGGCGATCGCTGAACTCGGCATCAATTTGGTAGCCCGGATTACCGATCCCCCAGTCATCCTCCATCGCGGGGTCTTTCGTATTCGGGTCGCCGCCCTGAACCATAAAGCCCTTCACGATGCGATGGAAACAGGTGCCGTCATAATACGATTTGTTGGCCAGCTCCTTAAAATTTTCCACCGTGCCCGGCGCCACATCGTCCCAAAGTTCCACCACCATTTCGCCTTGGCTCGTGCTGATCACCGCCACTTCACTCAGTTCGTCCATTGAATCGTCCATTGGCGGCAACGTGCGATGAGCCGCCTGATTTGTCACGCCAAAACACAAAAAACGGAAAAAAGGCTCGCCTCTCGCCGTCAATCCGCTTTGATGGAGCCGCTATGCGTACCCCGTTTCTATTACCTCTGGGCACCGCCTTTTTGGCCGTGCTGGCTTTTCCATTGTTCACCGGCTGCGGCCAACAGGATACTGCCGCGGCCACCGGCCCCGACACCTCGGCCCCGATCACCTTCGCGCCGGCTAACCCCGAGCCCGTGGCCAATATCCCGTTGCCCGCAGAACCGGCCAAAGCGGATTTGGGCGACGGACTTTTCGCAGAATTCACCACCACCAAAGGCACCATCATCGCGCAGTTGGAGTTTGAGAAAACGCCCGTGACCGTCGCCAGTTTCGTCGGCCTCGCCGAGGGCACCAAGGATTTTGCCAATCGCCCGAAGGGCAAGCCCTATTATGACGGGCTCAATTTCCACCGCGTGATTCCGGATTTTATGATTCAAGGCGGCTGCCCGAAAGGAACCGGCGGCAGCGGCCCCGGCTATAATTTTGCGGATGAAACCCGCAAGGATCTCACTCACAAAAGCGCAGGCATCCTCTCAATGGCCAACTCCGATCCTCAAGGATCGAAGGCTGCGTACTCCAACGGCGGCAGCTCCAACGGCAGCCAATTTTTCATCACTCACCGCGCCACGCCACACCTCGACGGATTACACACCGTATTCGGCCACGTGGTCATCGGGCAGGGAGTGGTTAATGCCATTGTGAAAGGCGACAAAATCAACAACCTCAAACTCATCCGCAACGGCGCGTCGGCCACGGCGTTTAAAGTTGACGAAGCCGGTTTCAAAAAAATCCGTGAAGCCAAACAAAACGCCAAACAGGCAAAATTTGAAGAACGCATGAAAAAAGACACCGAACAAGCCGACGCGCTGCTCGCCAGCCTCAAGGAAAAACACCAAGCCGAAGTGATCACCACGAAGACCGGCTTGCGATACATCATCACCCAATCCGGCGAAGGCGAAGCCCCCGGCGAAGGCGACAAGCTGACGCTGAATCTCAAATTCACATTAGCCGACGGAACCGTCGTTGATGATTCCAGCAAAAACGAAGATCCACTCGTCATTCCCGTGGGCGAAAATTTACGGCTTGATGGTTTGACTGAAGGTATTGCCGGAATGAAAAAAGGCGAACACCGCACACTCGTCATCCCGCACAAGCTCGGTTTTG
>CAUZWB010000239.1:0-4441 GCA_963583525.1 Verrucomicrobiia bacterium
CGTGCTACCGTTACACTATCGGGCAACTGCGCCCGCAAATTTAGAGCAAAACTGAGCGCAGTCAAGCAGATGCCACAGGAATACAAATTACTGCTGAAACACGCCGACGCGAAAGGCTACTCGAATGACCTCGAGTGCTACGAGCGCCACGGCGGTTATGCCGCACTGCGCCAAGCGCTGGCCATCACGCCCGCGGGCGACACCACGCCGCAAGCGCAGCTCCGCAAAAGTGTGCTGGATTCCGGACTGCGCGGGCGCGGCGGCGCGGGATTTTCCTGCGGACTCAAATGGAGCTTCGTGCGCCATCCGAATCCCAAGCCGGTTTATCTGATTTGCAATGCGGACGAATCCGAGCCGGGCACGTTCAAGGATCGCCAGATCATTTACAAAGATCCGCATCAGCTCATCGAGGGAATGATCATTTCCTGTTGGGCGAACCACGTGAATCTCGCTTACATTTATATTCGCGGCGAATTCACCGAAGGCGCAAAAATTCTCAACACCGCCCTCGCCGAAGCGCGCGCCAAAGGCTACCTCGGTAAAGACATTCTCGGCAGCGGGCACGACCTTGAAATCCACGTGCACCGCGGCGCGGGCGCCTACATTTGCGGCGAAGAAACCGGCCTCATCGAAAGCCTCGAAGGCAAGCGCGCCTACCCGCGCATCAAGCCGCCCTACTTCCCCGCCGCGCTCGGGCTGTATATGTGCCCGACGATCGTCAACAACGTGGAGACGCTTTGCAATGTGAAACACATCGTCGAGATGGGCGCGGAAGCCTTCACCAAACTCGGCACGCCCAACAACACCGGCACGCGCCTCGTGAGCCTCAGCGGCGATGTGAAAAACCCCGGCTACTTCGAAATCGAAACCGGCAAAGTCACGCTCGGCGAACTCATCCACGACGAAAATTTCGGCGGCGGCCTGCGCGAAGGGCGTAATCTGCAGGCTGTTATCCCCGGCGGTTCCTCTTCCAAAGTGCTCAAGGCCGGCGAAACTTTTAAGTTGGGCGAAGACGAAATCGACTTGCTCGATGTGCCGTACGATTTCGATACGCTGATGAAAATCGGAACGATGTCCGGCTCCGGCGCAATCATCGTCATTGATGACAGCCGCGACATCGTCGAGTGCCTTGCCAATCTCGCCGAGTTTTACGCGCACGAAAGCTGCGGCCAATGCACCCCCTGCCGCGAAGGATCGCTCTGGATGAAAAAGGCGCTCCACCGTATGACCCACGGCGAAGGCCGCGCCGAGGATGCCGATTACCTAAAACACATCGCCCAAAATATCCAAGGCCGAACCATCTGCGCTTTCGGCGAAGCCTGCGCGTGGCCGGTGCTGAGTTTCGTTGAAAAATTTAGGGATGAATTTGAGGCCAAGGTAAAGGGAAAGGAAGAATGACCAAAACCCAATGCCCAATGCCCAATAAATTTCCAAACCCCAATCACCAAAATTGGGCTTTGGGCAATTGGGCATTCATTGGTCATTGGTCATTAAAAAAATGCCTAAGGTAACTGAACAACCCGAAATCGAAACCATTCCCGTCAAGGTCGATGGCAAAGAAATCGCCGTGCCCAAGCTCACGCCGGACTGGCAGGGCAAGCTCGTGCCCACCACGGTTTTGCAGGCTTGCAAGCACGCGGGGATCGAA
The DNA here is from genome assembly GCA_963583525.1 of Verrucomicrobiia bacterium. GTDB lineage: Bacteria > Verrucomicrobiota > Verrucomicrobiia > Limisphaerales > UBA1100 > JACNJL01. Next base: position 1,649 of record CAUZWB010000239.1, read on the forward strand.
ATCCCGCACTACTGTTATCACCCCAAACTGCCGGTTGCGGGCAATTGCCGGATGTGCCTCGTGCACGTGGGGATGCCCGGCCGACCGGGGCCCGATGGCAAGCCGCCGATGAACGAGGACGGTTCGTTGAAAATTAACCCAATGGTGTTGCCGTACGAACGCGGCACACCCAAAGGCGTCATTGGCTGCGCGACCAGTTTAATTCCGGGAATGGAAATTTACGCGAGCAGTCCGGAGACCAAAGAAATGCGCGAGGCGGTGCTGGAAAGTTTGCTCATCAATCATCCGCTCGACTGCACGATTTGCGATCAAGCCGGGGAATGCAAGCTGCAGGAATACAGCATGGAACACGGCCAAGCCGAGAGCCAGTTTGCCGAGCAAAAAGTGCACAAGCCCAAAGCCGTCGACCTCGGCCCGCGCATTATGCTCGATGCCGAGCGGTGCGTTTTGTGCACGCGCTGCATTCGATTTAGCGCGGACATCGCGGGCGACGACGCGCTCGGCATTGTGAATCGCGGCAGTTATAGTACCATCGCCACTTTTCCCGGCGCGCCGTTTGATAATAATTACACGCTAAACACGGCAGACATTTGTCCGGTGGGTGCGTTGACCTCCAAAGATTTCCGCTTCCAAATGCGCGTGTGGTTTCTCAAGGAAACCAACAGCCTCTGCACCGGATGCGCCACCGGCTGCAATACTGTCATCGGCTCGCGTGAAAATAAAATGTACCGGCAGGAGCCGCGCGAAAACGATGCGGTCAACGGCCCGTGGATGTGTGACTCGGGCCGGTTGGATTATAAATGGATCGGCAGTGAAAAGAGGTTGAAGGAAATCAGGAGTCAGAATTCAGAAGCCAGAAGTTGGGAGGCGGTCATCGCGGAGATTGGCGAGAAGCTCGAAGGGGTCGCGGCCGGATCGATGGCGATTATCGCGTCGGCGCGGCAGACGAATGAAGAACTTTATTTGCTAAAAAAACTGGCCGACAAATTTGAGGCCATCACCGACTCCGTGCCGCGCAATGGCGAGGGCGATCATCTTTTGATGAACGCCGACAAAAATCCAAACAGCCACGGCGCGCGCCTCATCGGCATCGCCGGCGAAACACTCGGGGCAAACATCACGGCCATCGCCGAAGGCATCGAGAGCGGCACCATTAAATCGTTGATCGTCTTCGGCGAAGACGTCACGCAACACGGCATCAGCGAGGTGCTATTGGAAAAACTGGACCTATTGATTGTCAGCGATATTTTCCCCAACGCCACCACCGCCAAGGCGCATTATCTTTTGCCCGGCTGCGCCTATGCGGAAAAACGCGGCACGTTTACAAACGTGAAAGGCCGCGTACAAAAATTTATGAAAGCCCTCGACGCCCCCGGCCATGCCCGCACCGAATGGAAAGTGCTCCACGAGCTAATCGAAAATGTGACCGGCCAAAACGGCTTCAGCACGATTGAAGGCTTGTTCAACCAAATGGCCAGTGAAGTGGACGCGTTCAAAGCTAAGGAATTAAACTGGGCCGCGTTGGGCGATGACGGGGTGACGGTGGAGATTTGAAAAAATGTATTTAACCACAGAGGCACAGAGGACACAGAGATTGAAACAGGTAGGGCGTGCTCTCCGAGCGCGCCACGGCGGTTTCGGAGAAACAGCCCTACCCAATTCTCTGTGTCCTCTGTGCCTCTGTGGTGAAAAATAAATGACCGACTGGTTCAACAACCTAACTCCGAACGAACAGTTCGCGATGTTCAGTTTGCTGAAGATTGTGATCGCAGTGTTCGCAGTGGTACTGCCGATGGTGGCCTATTCGGTGGTGGCGGAGCGCCGCATCTCCGCGTGGATCCAAGACCGCATCGGCCCCAATCGCGTGGGGCCGTTTGGCCTGCTGCAACCGGCTGCCGATGGACTGAAGTTTATTCTCAAAGAAGACTTCACGCCGGCGTACGCGCGCAAGGCATATTTCTGGCTGGCGCCGGCGGTGGCGATGGTGCCGGCGCTGTTGACGCTCGCGGTGATTCCGTTTGGCTCCAAACTCGGCTCGCAGCAGGCGGTCATCGCGGATTTGAATGTCGGCATTTTGTTCACGTTCGGCATCGTGTCGCTCAGCGTGTACGGCATCGTGCTGGCGGGGTACGCAAGCAATTCCAAGTATCCATTCCTCGGCGGCATCCGCAGCAGCGCGCAAATGATTTCATACGAAATCGCGATGGGCCTGAGCGTGGTGCCGGTGTTTATGTTGGTGGGCGATTTGAATTTGTCCGCCGTGATTGATTATCAAAAAAGCGGCGCGTGGCTGATCTTCAAGCAGCCGATTGCGTTTGTGATTTTTCTGGTGGCGGCCTTTGCGGAAACCAATCGGTTGCCCTTTGACATGGCCGAGGCAGAATCGGAATTGGTGGGCGGCTATCACACCGAATACAGCTCGATGAAGTTCGCGCTCTTCTTCCTCGGCGAATACGCGGCGATGATCGCCGTGAGCGCGATGATGGTGGTGCTCTTTCTCGGCGGTTGGACGCTCCCCTTCGCGGGCCTCAACGAGACGGCTACTTCGCTGGGAATGGGGCTCTTGCAAGTCGGCATTTTCATTGGCAAACTGCTGCTGTTCATGGGCCTGTTTATTTGGGTGCGCTGGATGCTGCCGCGTTTCCGCTACGATCAGCTGATGGACATCGGCTGGAAACGCTTCGTGCCGCTGGCGCTGGCAAACATTGTGGTGACGGCGATTTACCTGTATTTAACCCACGGAAAATAAATGGCCATCAAAGTCCAACGCGTAAAACTGAGCCTCTGGGAACG
>CAUZWB010000240.1:0-4430 GCA_963583525.1 Verrucomicrobiia bacterium
TTCGCCCCCTCTCTCAAGTCCGGCAAATTGCTCGAGAGCGCCGTATTTACCATAAACCCGAACCACATTTACATTCTCGGCCTCCAATCCATTACGCCCCGCAAACTGCGACAATACGCCGAGCTTACCGAGGACGAGCAAAATGAAGTTCATGAAAGTTTCCTCACATCCGAAACCCGCCGGTTAGCGCTTGAAGCCGGTGAAAAATTTCAGGCCGTCGCCGAAGCCAGCCTCAAAGAAGGCCGCACTTTTGCCCACACCGCCACCAACGCCGGACTCAGCATGGTGACCCTCCCGCCATTTTCACTCTACAACGCAGCCAGCACTAATCACATTGATTTACTGAAAAACCTCGTGCCACTCAGCACCCTGCAAAACGCCGTGCTCATTCACGAACAAAAACAACAAAGCAAATCCGACTCCGAAAAAGAAAACCTCTCCGCCTTTCTCGAAAACATCGATGGCGGCGTTTCGTTTAACGAATCCATCGCCGGGTATGTGCTGAACATCACTGAACGCATCAACCCCAGCGTGCCCGATGCCAAAGCCCTCAGCGAATTTGCCGCAACGAGCCGACGAAACACCCGCGCCCAAGCCGCCGGAAACGACTGGTTTATTGGCCACCAACGCCAACTCGATGCGGAAATTACCATCAGCTCCCTTGAAAACCGCCGTGCAGGATTACCCTCGGAAATTAATGAGGTGAACGAAAGCATACTCTTTAAAGAACAAAAACTCGCCGGACAACTCGCCGCCAGCCTGAAGCAATCGGGCATCACCGATACAAAAATCACCGCCCCCCTGGAGCATTGGACCGAAGCCCAAACCGGCACGCTAAAAAAACTGGTGCACGCCCATTATTTTGACAAGCCCCCCAAGCACCCCAACGCCGCCAAGATTATCGTTCCGCTCCTCAGCGGCCGCCTCCGGGAACCGTGGGCAGATTTAGATGAAAAGATGGCCGACCTACACAAACTCAAATCTCTCCAAGCCACCGGCATCGACGAAGCCATCGCCAATGCTCAACAATTAGTGAAATAACTTAACCCCCGTTTTCCAACGGCTCCTCCTCAATCTCGCGCCGCGTGCGATGCGGCATCCACGGCCGCACAAAGCCGTACACGAGATACACAATAAAAATCAACGGCGCCCCCAGCGGCAGCGCGTACTTCCGCCCCACCGTGGCCACCAGCCCAATCCCTACCGCCGCGATCACCATAAAGAAAAATGACCGCGACCCGCGCAGGTTCACTTTCTTGAATGTCGGATAAGCCACCTTGCTCACCATCATCGCCGAAAGAAAAAGCAGCAACACCGGCAGCGCGAATTTCCAGTCGCCCTGCGTAAACCCTTTATCCTCAAACCAAATCAAAAAATAAGTGATGCTCGCCACCATCCCCGCCGCCGCCGGAATGGGGAACCCCATAAACTCACTTGAATGACTCCCCGCCGCCTCGCCCCGCGCCTTGCGGTCATCCTCAATGGCCGCATAACAATTGAACCGTGCCAAACGCAGCGCCCCGCAAATCACAAAAATCGAAGCGATCCCCCAGCCCACTTCCGGCGATTTCTGAAACACATCGCCCAACACCACCCGATGCACCAAAAACGCCGGTACAATTCCGAAAGAAACCACATCCGCCAGCGAATCAAACTCCCGCCCAAACGGGCTATCATACCCCCCGAGCCGAGCCACCCGCCCGTCCAACACATCAAACACACACGCCAGCAAAATCAATTCCAACGCCCAATAAATCGCCTGTTTCGCCGCAACAAATTGATCGCCAAACGCCGGGTACTTCGTTGGATCCCACTCGTATAACGAAGGCGCCCCCACAATAATGGTCAGCGCCAAAAAGCCGCAAAATAAATTCCCCGCCGTCAACAAATTCGGCAGAAAATAAATCTTCAACTCCCCATTATCATTGGAGCCACTGGAACCATTCCAGCCACGCTCGTTGGGTTTGGATTCAGACATGAACACCCCGGCGCTCAGCACCGGAAAACATCCGCACGCTACCCCAACACAGCCAAAAATTAAAGCCGATAATCCATCGGCAACGTTGGAAAACCAATTTGAACCCCATCCCAAAAAATTCGTTGTTTGCCTCCGGCCGCTTCGTCGCTAGATTGCGCGCGTGAGTGATTTGAATTATGACCTCGCCATCGTCGGCGCCGGCCCCGGTGGATATGTATCCGCCATTCGCGCGGCGCATCACGGGCTGCGGGTGGCGCTGGTGGATCCCAATCCGCCCGGCGGCGTGTGCCTGCACACCGGCTGTATCCCCACCAAAACGATGGTGGCCAGCGTGGATCTTTTGCGCCAAGCGCAGCAGTCCAGCCAATGGGCCGTGAGCATTACCCAGGCGGAGGCGCAGTTGGCCGCCATTGTGGAGCGCCGCCAAAAGGTGGTGGCCAAGCTCGCGGCGGGCGTGCAAAATCTCATTGATAAAAACGGCGTCGATTTCATCAAAGGCCACGGTCGCTTGAAGAGCCCCACCGAGATTGAAGTGACCGATGCCGAAGGTAACGTCACCCAAACGATCGCCAACCCGCGCGCCATCATTCTCGCCACCGGCTCGCGGCCCACGGAATTGCCAATCGCCCCGCGCGATGGCGCGCGTATTCTCAACAGCGACGATTTGCTGACGCTCACTGAATTGCCACCGCGGCTGCTCATTCTCGGCGGCGGTTATATTGGCTGCGAATTCGCGAGCATCTTTGCCGCGCTCGGCAGCGAAGTCACCGTGCTCGAAGCCGAACCGCGCTTGCTCCCCGGGATGGATCCCGATCTCTGCGATTTTTTGCGGCGCGGATTCAAACGCCAAAAAATCACCGTGCGCCTGAACGAAACCGTCCAAACCGCCACCGCCACCGCCGAAGGCGTCACCGTCCAATTAGCCGATGAAACCCTCGAAGGCACGCACCTCCTCGTCGCCGTGGGCCGCACGCCCAACACCGAAGATCTCGGCCTCGAAGCCGCCGGCGTGGCGCTCGATGGCCGCGCGATTGGCGTCAATGAATTTTGCCAAACCAACGTGCCTAACATTTTTGCCATTGGCGATGTGACCGGCAAAATGCAACTCGCCCACGTCGCCACCGCCCAAGGCCGCGTGGTAGTGGATAACCTCATCGCCAATGAAAACGAGGCCCGGATGAATTACGATGAAATCCCCGCCGCCGTGTTCACGCATCCCGAGATCGCCACCATCGGCCTCACCGAAGCAGAGGCTGAGGCGCGTGGCATCCCCATCCGAATGGGCCGCTTCCCCTTCGCCGCCATCGGCAAAGCCCTTGCGCAGGGGGAGACTGATGGATTCGTCAAACTCATCGCCCACGCCGAAACCGGCCAACTCCTCGGCGGCCACATCCTCGGCGGTCACGCCGCCGAACTCATCGGCCAAATCACCCTCGCCATCAAATTGAAAGCCACCGCCGAGCAACTCACCGAAACCATCTTCGCCCACCCCACCCTCAGCGAAGCCATCCTCGAAGCCTCCGAAGCCCTCTTCGGCCAAGCCACCCATTTACCAAAAGCCCGCGAACGCTAATGAGTCAAAACATCGTCTACTTCGATTTGGAAACTAAGCACGCCGCTGATGATGTGGGTGGGTGGAGCCATATTGACAAGATGGGGATGAGCATCGGCGTCACGTACAGCACGGCGCGCGGGGATTACAAAATTTATGGCGAACCGGAGGTGGAGGACTTAATCAAGGAACTCCAGCGCGCCGATCTCGTGGTGGGGTTCAATCACATCCGGTTTGATTATCGCGTGCTGGAGGGCTACTCGATTTTTGATTTCAGCCAGGTGCCTTCGCTGGATATGTTGATTGTGCTCAATGACACGCTCGGCCATCGGCTCAAGCTCGACTCCATCGCCCAAGCCACGCTCGGCTGCGAAAAATCCGCCGAGGGATTGCAGGCCATCGAGTGGTTCAAGCAAGGCAAGCTCGCCGAGATCGCCGAGTACTGCTGCTTCGATGTGAAGATCACCAAGCTCGTCCACGAATACGGCGCGGCCCACGGGCATTTGTTTTACACCAATCGGTTTGGAAATAAGCTGAAGGTGGAAGTGGAGTGGTGAAATTTATAACGCCGATGCCACGCCTTCGGCTAGCTTTTGCCGATAGGCTGCGGTGTCGACTTTTTTTGATTCGGTGGGGTTGGAAAGATAGCCGCCTTCCACCAAAATCGCGGGGCGTTTCTGGCCTTTGATGACGGACATGAAACGCACGCGCCGCACGCCGCGGTCGGGCATGCGGCAAGTGAGCAGCAATTGATTATGCACGCGCGCGGCGAGCTGAAAGCTGCTGGCGTCCCACGGGTTGTTGGGGAGTTTGGTGGCAACCGGATCAGGATTCCCACGCGTGAAGTGCGAGGGCATGCCGGTGGGAGAAATGCAATAGGTTTCCAACCCGCTCACCTTC
>CAUZWB010000241.1:0-4408 GCA_963583525.1 Verrucomicrobiia bacterium
AAGGTGTGCCCCACGAAATCCGGATGGATGGCGCAGCGACGGTACCATGTTTTGATAGGCCGGTTTTGGCCTCTCTCTTTTTGGACCTGAACCTTCGCCATCAGCTTGGGCTCCACGAACCAGTCTTTTTTAATTGAACGTGCCATGCGATTTAATTATTTGCGTTTCATCGGACGACCATCACGGCGCACGAGAATAAATTTGTTGGAATATTTTTTCTTGGAACGGGTTTTATAACCACGAGTGATGACGCCCCACGGAGTGACCGGATGGCCACCACCGGAAGTCTTGGCCTCGCCGCCGCCCATTGGGTGATCGACCGGGTTCTTCGCCACCGCGCGGGTGATGGGCCGGATGCCGCGATGCCGCGAGTTACCGGCTTTACCGATGACTTGGTTTTCGTGGTCGGTATTGCCCACTTGACCAATGGTGGCCCAGCAAATTTCTTTGACGCGCCGAATCTCACCGGAGGGCAGTTTGATTTGTGCCATGTCACCGTCGCGGCTCATCAGCGTGGCGGCACCGCCCGCTGCGCGAACAATTTGGCCACCGCGACCGGGGGTAATTTCAATATTATGAATCGTTGCGCCGAGCGGAACGTTTTTGAGCGGCAACGCACTGCCGATTTCCGGCTCGGCATCGGGGCCGCTTTGCACAGAATCCCCCACGCCGAGTTTGTGCGGGGCAATAATGTAACGCTTCTCGCCGCCTTCGTACTCAAGCAACGCAATGCGCGCCGAGCGCATGGGATCGTACTCGATTGCGATTACCTTCGCCGTCACCGTGGCGTCTTCGCCAAAAGTTTTGCGGGAAAACCGGCGCTTGAAATCGACGTTGCGAATCTTTTGTTTCGCGCCACCGCCGATGCCGCGCATGGTGACGCGTCCGCGGTTGTTTCGGCCGCCGGTTCTCTTGCGGATTTTCACCAACGCCTTTTCGGGCTTGGTCTTGGTGATCTCCTCGAAGGTCGAGCGCTTGATGTAGCGCATCGAGGGGGTTGTGGGTTTGTAAGATCGGATAGGCATCAGGAAATTCTTTCTTAAACGAGTTCGATGGATTCGCCTTCCTTGAGGGTGACGACAGCTTTTTTCCAGTTACCGGTGAAGCCTGCCATCTTGGTGCGGCCGCGTTTCACTTTGCCGCGCACCGTCATCGTGTTCACGTTGGTGACGCCCACTTTGAACAGCTCCTGCACCGCCTTGCGGATTTGGAATTTATTGGCGCGGCGATCAACGACAAATGAGTATTGCGAAGGGCACGATTCCTTCATGCCCTCGGTGCGGCGCTGGTTGTACAGGTCGCGCTGAATTTGGGTTTTCTCCTTGTCCCAAACGCCCTTGATAATAGTAAATGAATCCATGGCGTTCCTTATTTGAGACGGCCGACCACCGCATCGAGGCCGGCTTGGGTGATGACGATACGATCCGGGCGCAGCACTTGATAGGTGTTCAAGCTGCTCGCCTCGGCGAGTTCCACCAAGGGAATATTGCGTGAAGCGAGGCAAAGATTGTCGTTGTTGCTGGCGTCCGCATCGACGAGCAAGAGCGTTTTTGCTTTGGTATCAATGGCGTCGAGTTGGGCGCTGAGGGCTTTGGTTTTTTTAGTCTCAAGATTGAGATCGGCCACCACAGTTACTTCGCCGTCTTTCAACCGCTCACTCAGAGCTTTGCGCAGGGCAAGTGTCCGAGTCTTGGAATTCACCTTCTTGGAGAAATCCCGCGGCACGGGGCCGTGCACTACGCCACCGCCGGAGAAAATATTGGTGCGGCGCGAACCTGTCCGGGCGCGACCGGTGCCTTTTTGGCGCCACGGTTTTTTGCCGGTACCGCTGACTTCGCCGCGGTCTTTGGTCTTCGCCGTGCCGCTGCGTTGGGCGGCCATATACGCCACCACGGTGTCGTGCACGGCTTGCTCGCCTTTTTCGTCTTGAATGACATCGAAGCCGACGGAATACGTTCCCGTTTCCTCGCCGCTTAATGTCTGTACTTTAAGTTCCATCAAAAATTTCTCCAGTTACTTTGTGGCCTTCGGTTTTTTCTTGGCCTCGCGGATGACCACGTAATCGCCATTGGCACCGGGGACGGCGCCTTTCACGAGCAACAACTGATCTTCCTCGCGCACTTGCACGATTTTCAAATTTTGCACCGTACGCTGGCGTTGGCCCATATGGCCGGGCATCTTTTTGCCTTTACTCACCCAACCGGGGGTGGAGCCGGCGGCGATAGAGCCGGGCCGACGGAACCAGCCTTTTTGACCGTGCGACGCGGGGCCGCCGGCGAAGTTCCAGCGCTTGACGACGCCTTGAAAGCCGCGTCCCTTGGTGCGGGCGATGGCGTCCACATAATCGCCCGGCTCAAAAATTGTCACCGGCACGGTATCGCCCGGCTGCACTTCGAGGGTGAAATCGCGAAACTCCTTCACCCATTTGGTGGCCGAAGCGTTGTGTTTTTTGAAGTGGCCCTGCAACGGTTGGGTGACGCGGCTCTTGTGGCTTTGATCGTCGTACCCGATTTGCACCGCGTTGTAGCCGTCCTTGCCGTCGGCGGTCTTGCACTGGACGACGCGGTTTTCGCCGGTGTGAATCACGGTGACGCACACGGCGTTGCCGGCGTCGTCGTAGACGCGCGTGGTCCCAATTTTTTTGCCAATCAATCCGACCATTTTGCTAGAAAATTTTAATGTTAATGTCCACGCCGGCGGGGAGGTTAAGTTTTTTTAATTCATCGATGGTGTTGGGCGTGGGGGAAAGAATATCGATGAGGCGTTTGTGGGTACGTTGCTCGAAAGTTTCCTGGCTCTTCTTGTCCACGTGCGGGGAGCGGGTCATGGTGAAACGCTCGCGGCGTGTGGGCAACGGAATGGGCCCGGCCACGCGACTGCCGGTGCGCTTCACGGTCTCCACAATTTCCTGTGAAGAACGGTCGAGCACGCGGTGGTCGTAGCCTTTGAGTCTAATTCTAATTTGATTTCCAGCCATGGGAATACTTAAGCTCTTGCAGGCTTTTTAGGTGCCTTATCAAGGATTTCGTCCGCGATACTTTGCGGAACAGGTTCAAATGTCAACGGTTCCATGCTGTACGAAGCACGACCGCTGGAGAGTGAGCGAATGGCGGTGGCATAGCCGAACATCTCGGCCAGCGGCACCTCGGCATTGATAATGGTGCCGGAGGGTTTGCTGTCGATGCTATGCACTTTGCCGCGGCGGCGGTTTAGGTCGCCAATGAGGTCGCCCTGATATTGGTCGGGCGTGGTGCATTCCACCTTCATCACCGGTTCTAACAGAATGGGTTTGGCTTTCGCAACGGCGGCTTTGAGGGCAAAGATGCCGGCCATTTTAAAGGCCAACTCGTTGGAGTCCACTTCGTGAAAGGAGCCATCGACGATTTGGATTTTAAGATTGATCATCTCGAAGCCGGCGAGTACGCCGCTGCGGATGGTCTCTTCGATGCCCCCTTGAACGGCCGAAATGTATTCCTTGGGAATCGCGCCACCCACGATTTTATTTTCGATGAGGATGCCCTCTTCTTTGTTGGGCTCGAGGGTGATCACGGCGTGGCCGTACTGGCCGCGACCGCCGGATTGTTTTACAAACTTGCCCACGCCTTCGGCGGCTTTGGTGATGGTTTCGCGATAGGCGATTTGCGGCGCACCGGAAGAAGCCGTCACGCCAAACTCGCGGCGCAAGCGGTCGCAAATAATTTCCAAGTGGAGCTCGCCCATGCCGGCAATCAACAACTGGCCAGTTTCTTCGTGGGTATAGCAGCGGAAAGTGGGATCTTCCTCGGCCAAACGCTGGAGGCCTTCGGACATTTTTTCCTGATCGGCCTTGGTCTCCGGCTCGATGGCCATGGAGATGACGGGCTCCGGGAAAGTCGGTGGCTCGAGGCATATATCGATATCCGGCGTGCACAGCGTGTCGCCGGTGGTGATGTTGCGCACGCCCACCAGCGCGGCGATGTCGCCGGCGTACGCCGTCTCCACCTCTTCGCGTTTGTCGGCCTGGATCATCATGATCCGGTTCACGCGTTCTTTGCGCCGGGTGCGGGGGTTATATATAGTGTCACCCTTGCTGATGGAGCCGCTGTAAACACGGAAGAACACCAGTTTGCCGGCAAAAGGATCGGTCCAAAGCTTGAACGCCAGCGAACAGTACGGGGCATTATCGTCGGCGGGGAGAGTAGTGAGGTCTTCGGGATCATCCACATCAGCGCCCACGGCAGCCTCCACGTCCAGCGGGGAGGGAAGAAAATCAATGACCGCGTCCATCATCGGTTGCACGCCTTTGTTTTTGAAGGCGGAGCCACCAAGCACTGGCACCATTTCATTGGCGGAAGTGAGGCGGCGGATGGCGCGCTTGAGGGTAAAGTTATCGACGGGTTTCTCATTGAGAATGAGCTCCATCACTTCG
>CAUZWB010000242.1:0-4399 GCA_963583525.1 Verrucomicrobiia bacterium
GCTCACCGGCCGCCACGGCAGCACCTCGGCCAACAAGGCACAGAAATATCCATCGGTCGGTTCCTGTGTTTCGCGTGTGAAAGGCGCCAACGCCAAAGGCATGCCGGCTTACGTGGGCTTGCCCGCGGCGGAGAGCGTTTATCTTTATCCCGGCTATCAAGGCGCGGCTTATCTCGGCGCGGCGTACAATCCGTTTCAGTTGAATATGAAACAGAAGTACCTCGGCGCGACCTCGAAAACAAAAATCCAGACGCCGCCGGTATTGGCAAACTTATCCGGTGACACCGCGCGCATTGGCAGTCGCGTGGGCTTGCTGGAACGGCTCGACCAAATCAATCGTAACATCGACCGCACCGGTTCGCTCGAATCGCTGGACCGTTATCAACAGGAAGCGGTGGACATGGTCACCGGCGGCAAGGCGCGCGCGGCGTTCGACATCGAAAAGGAAAGCGCCAAGACGCGCGATCTTTATGGCCGCGGCCCGTGGGGGCATTACACGTTGATGGCGCGGCGGATGGTGGAATCGGGCGTGAGTTTCGTGACCGTCGACATGCCGCATTGGGACACGCACTCGAAAATCAAAACCGGCCTCGAGGCGCGTCTGCCATTCCTCGACCGCGCCGTGGCGGGGCTGCTGGAGGATTTGAAACAACGCGGGATGCTTGATGACACGCTCGTGGTGGTGATGGGCGAATTCGGCCGCACGCCAAAACTAAATAGCGGCCAACCCGGCATCCCCATCCCCGGTCGCGATCATTGGGGCCAGGCGATGAGCGTCATCCTCGCCGGCGGCGGGCTGAAAACCGGCCAAGTTATCGGCGCCACCAACAGCAAGGCCGAGCATCCCGTCGCGCGCGCGCTCAAGCCCGACGATGTGCTCGCCACCATCTACGAAGTAATGGGCATTGACCCGGAAACCACCTTCAACGATTTCGCCGGCCGTCCCGTCCCGCTCGTCGATCAAGGCAAAGCCATCAAAGAAATCCTTTGATCAATCGGCAACTTCCGCCGTCATCGACAACTGCACCGCCGCGTTTAGCGGCATTTCATTGATGCCAAGGGCGAGGCGAGTGTGCTGGCCACGCTCGCCGAAAATTTCACTCACCAAATCCGATGCGCCGTTAAGCACTTGCGGATGGCCGCGGAAGCCCTCGGCGCAATGCACGTAGCCCTCGATGCGGACGATCTTCCGCACTTTTTCCAAATCGCCGGTGGCCGCCTTGAGCTGCGCGATGGCGTTGAGGGCGCATTGGCGCGCGGCTTGATAGCCGTCCTCATCGGAAACCTCCGCGCCGAGTTTGCCGGCGTAGGCGATTTCACCATCGCGCCACGGCAACTGGCCGGACGTAAAAATGAGATTGCCCGTGCGAATCCACGGCTGATAAGCCGCCACGGCGGCCGGAGCTTCGGGCAGAGTAATGCTCAGTTCGGCGAGTTTTTCTTCGATGCTCATGGCTGCGTGACTCAACGGGTTTACCGCAACCACGGCTGGAATTGGATTGCAAACACGTCGGCGTTTTTTACCTCGATGCGGAGGCGAACGATGGGGTGCTTGCGGCGGAGGGCGCTGATGTCGGAGCCGGCTTGCCATTGGACGGTGCGGTTGAGGCTGTCGCCGATGAGGGGTTTGCAATCGGCGAGGGTGTGGCCGGGGATGGGTTGGCAGCCGGGAGTGTAGAGGCCGACGCGGACTTGGCCGCCTTTGGCATTTTCCGTGGTATTGAAATTCAGCGTCAACCGCTCGGCGAGGCGGCCGAGCGCGATGGGCTTGGTGATGAGCAGCCCGCCCTTGGCGTCGGCGCGGAGGGAGACGAAGCCGTCCTTGCGATATTCGAAGCGGCGCACTCGCGTGTCGGGGCCGGTGTAGTAGGCCTCGGTGGCGTAGACGGAGAGGTGCATGGGGCGGCTGGGGATTTCCACGAGGCCCCATGTCATGTAATTGCTGCGGTTTCCCTTCCGGTCTTTGGGCGCGCTCTCGGGGATGACCGGCTCGAGCCAGCGATGAAAGCGCCGACCGTCGCGGCTGAGCATCAGCGTCGGCTCCACGCGCGAGCTTTGTTCGGGCAGGAAGCGCGTGGGAAAACCGATGAGCAAATGCGGCGCGCGCGAGTAGGGCTGCACGGCGTTCGTGTAAAGATGCTGTGCGGGAATGCCGGCTTGATATTCGAGCAGCACCGGTTTGGTCCAGTTCACAAAATCATTTGAGGTGCCGGTCATGATGGCGCGTTTGCCGTTTACAAATGTGCGATGGTACTCACGGTACTGTCCCGTGTGCTCGTCCCAAAAGGCGAGGTTCTGCGAATCAAACGCGCCTTCGGTGATGACCGGTTTGTTTTTGATGAGCTTCCATTGAATGCCGTCGGGCGATTGGAAAACGTAGAGCCCCTTCTTCCCCGTCGGCCGGCCGCGGGCGATGCCTTTGTAACGCGCCTCGGGCGGGCATTTGGGGTTGCTATCTTTGAACGCCACGAAGCAATGCGTGCCGATGCCGTCGAATACGATGTTGTTTTTCTTCGAGCCGTTAAATTCAAACAAGCCGAGGTTCGGCTTCGTCCAGTGAAGCCCGTCCTTGCTCTCCGCGTAACAGACCACCTCGCGATGCGTCGCCTTTTTGGTTTTCGTGTTCCAATGCGAGCCGCGGTAGTACATCCGGAAAATTTTCCCATCGCGAAAAATCGTGTAGTACGCGCAGGTGTTCCCCTCCCACGGCGCGTCGGTGGTGAGCACAACTTCCTTCGCCATCGGCCGATGCAGGTGCTGCTTCAAGTCGCCGGAAAGTTTCGCGATGAGATAGTCATCCACAAACAACTCGCGCGCGGTGCCGTGCTTACCAAGCTGAAGCGGCGCGGCGGCGAAGGTCAGTTGTGCGGCGAACAAGAGAATCAAAAATGTGGCTTTGTTTTTCATGGGGCTGGTGTGCTGATTGAAACTGAAGTGGCGCGGACTCGCAAGCTCGTCCCTCCAGAAAAATACCAATCCGTGTCTAAAAAAGTTCCGTCAACGGTCGGCCTTTTTCGACAATGTTGAAGAGACGACCGGAGGCGTCGGTGGCGGTGAGGTCATCGATGCCCATGGCGTGGTAGACGGTGTGGGCGATGTTTTCGGGGCCCATTCTTTTCTCCACAGGATACTCGGCGAACTCGTCGGTTTTGCCGAACGTTTGCCCACCGCGAATACCGCCGCCGGCGAGGACGACGCTTTGGCAGGCGGTCCAGTGATCACGCCCGCCGCCGGTGGTGCCGCCGGAGCGGGGGTCGCCAATCTTCGGTTTGCGGCCCATTTCGCTGGTGAGCATCACGAGGGTGGAATCGAGCAGCCCGCGCTGGGCGAGGTCCTCGAGCAACGCAGAGTAGCATTGGTCAAAGCGCGGGAGCAGATCAGTTTTGAGGCAGTTGAAATTATTTCCGTGCGTATCCCAACCGCCGGCGCTGCGGCATTTTTTGGCGAGCTTGGAATCGATGCCGTCCACGCGCCAAAAGACGGTGATGAACGGCACACCCGCCTCGACAAGCCGACGGGCCATGAGCAGGCTCATGCCGTTGAGATGTTCGCCGTAGCGTTCGCGCACTTTTTTGGGTTCGCTGGCGATATCAAATGCGCCTGCGGTTTCGGTGCTGGAAAGGAGGTCAAAAGCTTTTTGTTGTTGGCGCGTGTAATTGGCGATGGCGGGATCAAGGTCAGCGGTGCGGCGGGCGTTGTTAATGGCCTCGAGAAAAACTTTACGCTCGGCGAGCCGCTTACGATCCGTGCCGTCAGTGAGTGTGAGCGAGGGCGCGGTAAAATTCATCGGTGCCGCGTGTTGGCCGTAAATGTAAAATGGATCGTGTTCCAACCCGAGGCGCCCGGCGAATTGGCCGGGGCGAGTGTAGGGCGCGCGGCTGGGTTTGTAGGGCAGGGTGATCACCTGTGGCAGCTTGGGATGCTTCGGCCGGCGCTGGCCAACCACGCTGCCCATGTAGGGCGCATCGGTGGCGTACGGCCGGCGGTTGTTGCCTTGGGTGCGAAAGGTGAGGTCGGGCACGTTGCCGGTGAGGTTGTAATAATAACCGGCGTGATGATCGCCCGTGGCGAGGCCGAAATCAGTAACGGACCGGACGATGGCGAGGTGTTTGCCTTGCTTGGCGGTGAACGGGAGGTGTTCGCAAATATCCACGCCCGGCGCGGTGGTTTTGATGGGATGGAATGGGCCGCGATATTCCATCGGCGCTTCGGGCTTCATATCCCACATATCGATATGCGACGAGCCGCCGCAGAGGAAAAATAGAATGGTAGATTTGGCCGGCTTCGCCCGCCCGCCCGGCGCACCGAGCGAGGGGATAGCCATCCCGCCGAGCGTGGCGGTGGACGCCATGAGAAAGGTGCGTCTATCCATGGGGGAAGTATCCAATGCCCAAGGCAA
>CAUZWB010000243.1:0-4385 GCA_963583525.1 Verrucomicrobiia bacterium
CGCGGAGTGCTTTCACCACAGCCGGCTTGGCTTCGGCGAGGTTGTTTTTTTCGCCAATGTCTTTTGACAAGTCGAAGAGGAAGATTTGCGGCGGGCGGTTGTTGGCGCGGCGGGGTTTCTTGACGAGCAGTTTCCAATTGTCGCTGCGCAAGCCCTCGATGTTGCCTCTGGAGGTGTAGTGCAGAAATTCCTTGCGCGGGGATTCTCTCTTCGTGCCTTTCCAAAGACCGCTGACATCCAGACCATCAATTTTCTTTCCCTTGGGCAACGGCTTGCCGGTGAGGGCGGCGATGGTGGGGAGAATGTCGATGGTCCCGGTGAGTTCATTGCAAACTGTACCCGCAGGAATTCCAGGGCCGCGCATCACGCAGGGCACGCGTTGGCCGCCCTCGAAAGTGGTCCCCTTGCCTTCGCGCAGCGGCCCGGCTGAACCTCCATGGTGACGGAACTGGAGCCAGGGACCATTGTCCGTCGTGTAAATAACGTAGGTGTTGTCGGCGAGCTTCAGGTCGTCCAGCGTCTTGAGCAGGCGACCGACCTCGGCGTCGATGTGCTCGATGACGTTGATGTAAGCGTTCTTCGGATTTGGGTCGCGGATTTCATCCGGCACGTAGAGCGGGATGTGCGGCATGGAGTGCGGCAGGTACACGAAGAAAGGCTTGTCTTTGTTGGCCGTAATGAAGTCGATGGACTTCTGCGTGTAACGCCGCGTGACCGTGCGCTGGTCGACGGGCAGCTCGACGATTTTTTCATCTTCAAAAAGCGGCGTCTTCCACTTCGTGAGCGTGGATTTCGGGTCGTCCCATAGAATGTCCATGCCCGCCCAACCGCCTCTGGGTTTCCCCTTGTTGTCGGGATGGTTCATGTCGTTGGAGTACGGAATGCCAAAGTAAGTGTCGAAGCCGTTGGAGGTGGGCAACACTTCCTTGTGGTGGCCGAGATGCCATTTACCAAAACAGGCGGTGGCGTAGCCCTGCCCTTTCAAATGATCTGCGATGGTGTGCTCGGTGGCATTCAAGCCTTTGGTCGAGGCCGGAAAGAGCACGTGCTGATGCATGCCCACGCGTTTGGGATAGCACCCCGTAAGCAAGGCCGAGCGCGACGGCGTGCACACCGGCGAGGCCACCATGAAGCTCGTAAACTTCCGGCCTTCCTTGGCGATGCGATCGATGTTCGGCGTGCGAATGGTCTTCGAGCCGAAACAGCTCAGGTCGCCATAGCCTTGGTCATCGGCAAAGATGATGATGAAATTGGGCTTAGCCGCTTGGAGGGTTCCCGTAACAAACAGGAAAGTGGACAGAGCGATGGCTTTGAAAAGAGTCGTCGGTTTCATGCGGGGAGTGTCCCAGCCAAACCCCACATCCGTCAATCCATCATGTATTTGGACTGACATTCAAACAACTCATTCCTTCCCGCCTGGCAGATCGCGGCGGAAGAGCATGCCGTAAAATGCCTCCTTATCGCCGGGGCCGATGGTTCTGAATTTAACGAACTCAGCGGCCGTTTCTGGTTGGGCGGGGTTTATTTTTATGCCCCATAACGGGACCGTCGAGGTGGGCAGCATTCCGTACCGGACATCGCCGATCACATCGGCCGCTTCCGGGTGTTGCCCCAAAAATCCATCGGACAAGCGGGCAAAGCGGGCCACATCCTTGGCCATTCGCGGGTTGGCGCTGGGCGCTGGATCGGCGTTCGGGATTTCATACACTTCGACTTCGCCGCCGGGATAAATCTTGGGAGTCAATCCGGGGCACACATGGATCGCATCCACATAATACACGCCGTCATGCAGATAAACGGATCGGTGCAGAAAAACATTTCCGATGCTTGGCTTCACAATCTGCCGGGCGGCGGTGTGATCGCGTCGATCGATCAGGGCGGCTTGCGCGGACTCGGCCTGCCGATGTTGCGTGAAGGCAAACAGCAGATAGCTCAGGCAACAAATGGATGCCGCCCGGGGATACCAAAGCTGCCGGCGCTTCATCCCGAGAATGAGCAACACCAGCAGCGGCAAACTGAACAACGGATCCACAATGGAAACGAGGTTCCCCGAAACCCTCTCCAACCCAAACGGCCAAAACAGATGCGTCCCGTAACTGGTGCAGGCATCGAGCAGCCCGTGTGTTCCATAGCCCAACATGCAGGCCTGCCAAATCTCACGAAAATCGAACCGCCGCCGCGAAAGCCACCAGATCAACAAAGCCACGAGCGTGGCGCCCACCGGGATAAAGGCCAACGAATGGGAAAAGTGCCGGTGATAATCGAGGTTCAGCAACGGATCTGCTGACGACCGAATGAGCGCATCCAAGTCCGGCGCCATCCCGGCCACCGCCCCGCACCACGCCGCCCGGCCTTGCGCCTTGGGCTCGGCAAACGACTGCGCCACCGCCGAGCCCACCAGTCCCTGGGTCAGCAAATCCATGAATGATCAATCCTCGCGGTTCGGTTGCGAACCCTCAGGCCTTTATTTCGTTGAGCTGCTTGGTGGCGATGCCGATGGGGCGGTCGAGGGGCACGCCGGCACAAGAGAGCAAGGTGGTAAGCAAGTCGCCCTGGTTGCCCTTGATTTTGGGCAGGAACCGGCCGGTCTTGAGGCTGCCGCCGCCTTTGCCGGCGATAATGAACGGAAGGTTGTCGCGCCGGTGTTTGTTGCCGTCTTCGAGGCCGGAGCCCCACATCATGATGCAGTTGTCGAGCAACGTGCCGTCGCCTTCCTTGAGGGCGTGCATCTTCTTCACCATGTAGGCGAACTGCCCGACGTTGAATTCATTGATGGCCGCGACCTTCCGGATTTTTTCCTGATCACTGCCGTAGTGCGTCTGCGAGTGGTGCTGGTTGCTGAAGCCCAGCTCGGGGTAGGACGCGCCGTTGGGCCGGGAGCCGACGTAGGTGCTGACGCGCGTGGTGTCGGTTTGGAAGGCCAGCACGGTCAGGTCGCACATGACCTGCATGTATTGGCTGCGCTTGTCGCCCTCGGGAATCTTCACCTCGATGGGCGCCGAGTCGGTGGCGTGCCGCTTGGAGGGACCGACGCCGGCCTTCTTCAGGGCGGCCTCCTGCTGACGGGTCTCAATGGCGCCGATGCGACGTTCCACGGCGCGCACGCTGTCGAGGTACTCGTCGAGCTTCTGTTGATCAACCTTGGACAGGGTTCGGCGCAATTCCCGGGCGCCGCCCAGCACGCGGTCGAGCATCTGCCGGTCCAAAGGATTCGTCTTGGTGACACGACCGGCCTGGCCGCGCTTGCCGAATAGGCGGTTCAAGACATTGCGGGGATCGATCTCGGCAGGCACGGGTTGCGTGGGCGAGCGGTAGCTACAGTGATTGTAGTATCCCTCATGCAGGCCTTCCTGATTCTCCTTCCAAGTCTGGGGCATGGTGGCCAGCTCGAGCGAAGGCAGCAAGGTGTGAGCGCCGACGTAGTTGGCCATAATCTGGTCGGTCGAGATGGCGATGTTGACGCGGCCGCGCGTGTCCGCATCCGGCAGTCGCGCGGTGAGCCAGGTGGACAGCTCCAGCGCGTGCGGCGCGCCATTGAACGGCGCAATCGGCACGCCGGAAATGCCCTTCATCATCAGGCACTGATCCATGATCGGCTTCAGCGACTTGATGATGGGCGGCGTGGCGTTACGGAAAGCTTCCTGATCCTTGGGCCAGAACTGGTCCATGATGACGCCGTGCGGCATGTACATGAACGCGAGCCGCACGGGCGGCTTGGCGGAGGCGGCCTTGGCGGCGGCCCAGCCGAGGGAATCCATAAACGGCAGCGCGAGGGAAACGCCCGCGCCCTTCAGGAAGGTCCGACGATCAACAAGAGAATTTTGATGCATGGTTTTCATTTTTTAACTCGGCGATGGGTAAACAAGTAACTGGTGGTGACCTCGGTGACAATCGTTCGTACGCGGTAATCGTCGCGGGCGATCCTGGTCATCAGCTGGTCGATGACCACCTCGTCGTAGCCTTCCAGCTGCCGGCCCAGCGCGTAGGCCATCAGGCGCTCGGTCAGGTTCCGGGCGAGGTCCGCCTCGCGCTTGGCGAGAAGCTTCTTCAATTCCCCGGGGGTGGAGAAGTCTTTTCCGCCGGGCAGTTTCCCCGCCGAATCGATCGCCGTGCCATCGTCGTTCTTCACGCGCCAGCGGCCGATGGCGTCGAAATTCTCCAAGCCGAAGCCGATGGGGTCGAGCACCTTGTGACAGTTGCGGCAGGTGGCTTCCGACTGATGCAGCTCCGTCCGCTGGCGCAGCGTTAATCCCTTTACGTCCTTGTGGTCCTGTTCTTCGAGTTCGGGCACGTCGGCCGGCGGCGGCGGCACGCGCTCGCCCAGCACCTGTTCCAGCACCCACACCCCACGCTTCACCGGGCTGGTGCGGTTGGGGAACGACGTG
>CAUZWB010000244.1:0-4379 GCA_963583525.1 Verrucomicrobiia bacterium
CTTTCCCCTGCCTTTCCCCTACCTTTGCCTTGATTACAAATCAGACTTGATTGGATTACCAATTGATGGTAAATTGGAATCTATGAAGACCACAATCGATATTCCTGATGAAGCGTTCGGAGTGTTAATGGATTTGACTCAGGCTGAAACCAAACGGGAAGCCATCCTCGCGGCGGTGGAGGATTTCAATCGACGGCATCAGGTGGAATCCGTGGTGGCGAGTTTTGGCCAATGGAAGATGGATACCAACGACGCCATTGAGGCTGCTGATGTGGCGGACGCACAATGAGCACCCGCCTCATTGACACGTCCGTCTGGGTATCCGTCTTGCGCGGAGGCGCATCACCGACTTTGGCGAAAAAAGTCGAAGCGGCCTTGGGCGACGGAACAGCTGCGATGACTGAGCCGGTATGGATGGAATTGTATTGCGGCGTGCGAGGCAAACGCGATTTGGCTCGCCTGAAAAATCTTCGTAAGCTGTGCCAGTGGTTGCCCATCAACGATGCCTGTTGGAAATTATCGTTTGAGGTTGCGCGGGCTTGTCGGGAAAAAGGCGTGAACGTGCCAATCCCTGACGTGATGATCTTCGCCTGCGCGCGGCATTACGAAGCGGAGTTGCTGCACGAAGATAAACACTTCACCCAAATTGCTCGCGCTGCCCGCGCTATAAAGCCAGTTAAGTAACCTCGAATTAATTGGCATCGCCACCTCCCCATTCGAATCAAACCAATGGTTGCAAAAGCGGCCCATTACTTTATCAATGGCGCATGCGATCCACTCTATCGTTTCTCTCTGTGTTGCTCTGTGTCCTCGGCGGTTCATTTGAAGCGCAGGCAAAATCCCCCAACATCATTCTCGTCATCACCGATGACCAAGGCTACGGGCCGGTGGGGCGGCACGGGCATCCGTGGATTCGCACGCCGCATCTCGATAAGCTCTACGACACGAGCACGCGGTTCACTCGGTTTCTTGTGAGCCCCACTTGCGCGCCGACGCGGAGTGCGATTATGACTGGTCGGCATCCGATGAAAAACGGGGTGACGCACACCATCCTCGAGCGCGAACGGATGACGCTTAAGGCGACCATTCTGCCGCAAGTGCTGAAGCAAGCCGGTTACAAGAGCGGCATTTTTGGCAAATGGCATCTCGGCGATGAGGAGCCGTATCAGCCGCACACGCGCGGGTTTGATGAGGCATTCATCCACGGCGCGGGCGGCATCGGGCAGGCGTACAATTGCAGTTGTGCCGATGCGCCGGGCAACAAGTATTTTAATCCAGTCATTCGTCACAACGGCTCGTTTGTGAAAACTAAGGGCTACTGCACCGATTTATTTTTCACCGCCGCGCTCGGTTGGATTAAAGCTAAGAAAGATGATGACGCGCCGTTCTTCGCGTACATCACCACGAACGCACCGCACGGGCCTTTCGTTGCGCCGCCGAAGAATACCAAACACTTCACCGACCTCGGCTTTGGCGGCAAGCAAGCGGGCTTCTATGGCATGATTGAAAATATCGACGAAAACATGGGCCGGCTGATGGGCAAATTGAAGGAATGGGATTTGGATGAAAACACCATTTTGATTTTCATGAGCGACAATGGCATGACCGGTGGCGGCTCGGGCCGAGCGGGGCAAGTGCTCGGCAAGCTGCCTGATGGCACGGCGATGAAATCCTTCAACGCGGGAATGAAAGGCCAAAAAGGAAGCGCCGAGGAAGGCGGCGTGCGCGTGCCTTTCCTCGTGCGTTGGGATGGCCACTGGAAAGCTGGCCGCGACTTCGAAACCGTCAGCGCCCACATCGATTTGCTCCCCACTTTCGCCGCCATCGCGGGAATTAAAACGCTGCCGAAAAACCAAGTCGAAGGCCGCAGTCTTTTGCCGTTGTTAAATGGCGAAAAGAAAACGCTGGCCGACGATCGCTACTTGTTCACCCACAGAGCCCGCTGGGCCACCGGCACGGATCCGAACACGCATCAATGGAAAAACTTCGCCGTGCGCAGCCAACGCTGGCGCTACATCGGCGCGCAAGCCGCACGCAAAGGCGCAACCGTCCCGGGCGCGTTGTACGATATGCAAAAAGACCCTGGCCAAAAAACCAACGTCGCCGAGGCGCACCCCGAGGTCGTCAAAAAAATGCGCGCGGCTTACGACAAGTTTTGGCAAGAAGCGCGCCCGTTGATGGTCAACGAAACCGCCCCCATGTCCAAGACGCGCCCCTTCCACGTGTGGTTCGCCGAGCAACTGAAAGCCGGCGGCATCCCAAAATGGAAGGAACCTGAGCTTTAATCGCATGCGGCGGGTTTTGCCCAGTGATTATGAGAAAGAAAAACTGGATTAATGCCTTATGAAACACTCTGCCATTATACTCTTGTGTGCCATTGCTTTGGCTTCACCTCTGATCGCTCAACCGAACAAGCCCGTGCCCAAGGCAGAGCTATTGAAACTGACCGGCAAGTTTAAAAAGGCCTCGCTCAGTAAGGATATCAGCATTCTATGGCTCTATGGGCCGGAGGATCACAGGGGTGGAGAACACGACTACATACGGATCAAGGAATTATTCGTGCCCTTGCTGAAGAAGATTCCGCGTGTTTCCGTGAATGAAGCCTATCAGTTTCCTTCTCAAGCCCAGTTCGACAAGGCGGATCTGTTGATCCAGTACCTTCATCAACCGCCAATCACGGACAAGCAGTTCGCCAGCTATCAGAAATTCGTCAATGACGGCGGGCGGGTGGTATCCATTCACGAGTCCTGTATCATTCGCCCGATTGACCGGGCGCACAAGTTGGCCGGCTGCATCGGTTGCTCCTGGAAGGGCAACAAAGCCTCTCGATGGAGCAAGTTCAGCCGGAACGAGCCGCTCTTCCTCAACACCAAGCACCCGGTCTTTGCCGGCTTGCCCAAGAGCATACGGTTCAATGACGAATCGTATTGGGACATGATCCAGCGTGATACGGTTGAGGTGGTCGGGGCGGTCGGCACTTCGGCCAACACGGAGGCCCAATCATTCTCCGAAGTGCTCAGCGCAAAAGGAGTCCGGGGACAGGCATTTTGGACCTATACTTCAGGGAAAGGTCGTGTCTTCGGAACGACCACCGGACATTTCACCTATACTTATCACGATCCGATGTATCGCTTGCTACTCGTGCGGGGCATCGCCTGGGCCTTGGAAGAGAAACCGGAAGCCTTCATGCCGATCGTCTTTGCTGGAATCACCGACGACAAGGGGCTGGTAGGCACGAGGGACAAGATGATGAACTACAAGAATCGCAAGAAATAAGACCACGCTCGCTGAAGAAAAAAGACCGCCATATCGGGTTTCATATACCCCGCAAATACCTGATGGATCGTCGACACCTGATCAAACTGCGCGCTGCAGCCTGAGAAAATTAAGGCCACAAAACTCACGCTTGAAGAACTGAAGAAAACAAATTGAAGAAAACGAAAGACCAATGAAAACCATATACCTCCTCCCACTCTCAATCCTCACGGTAACATCGCTCGTTGCCCAGAACGTCGAGCCTACCCACAAGCATGTCTCCTACGGTTCCCACAAGGACATGAAGCTCAATTTCTGGAAAATCGGGTCGAAGGAACCCACGCCCCTGCTCGTCCACATCCATGGAGGCGGCTGGCTGGGCGGCAAGAAGAACGAGACCATCTCGCCTAATATACTCAAGCAAGGGTACAGTTATTGTTCCATTGATTATCGGCTTGCAGGTACCCAACTCCTCCCTGCCGCCGTTCATGATGCTGCCAGAGCCATTCAGTTCCTGCGCACCAAGGCCAAGGAGTGGAACGTTGACTCGTCCCGCATCGCCGTGACCGGTGGTTCGGCCGGGGCGGCCTCGAGCCTGTGGCTCGCCTACCACGACGACTTGGCAGATCCCAAGAGCAAGGATCCCGTCCTGCGCCAATCTTCCCGTGTATGCGGAGCCATTGCCATGGGCGGGCAAACCACGCTCGACCCGTTTCTCTTGGAAAAAGAGATCGGCTTGGCCGCCATCAAGCATCCCATGATCTGGAAGACTGTGGGTGCCACGAGCCATGAGCACCTGAAGAAGAACTGGGACAAGTACAAGGCCCTCTCAATTGAGTGTTCGCCCATCACCCACGTAAGCAAGGATGATCCGCCTGTCTGGATACGATATGGCAAGCCCGCGCCGGTGCCCGTGATCAAGGGTGATGGCATCCATCACGCCGGCTTTGGTCGCCTGCTCAAGAAAAAGTGCGAAGAGGTCGGGATCAAGTGCCACCTGCAGGTCGCAGGACACGAGCAGGCGAAAATCAACAACGGCGAATTCCTCAAGCGAATCTTTGCCAAGTAGAGGATTCCTCAATCCCCTCAATTAACCGGCCATTGCCAGCGTTTGCCGCGCAGGG
>CAUZWB010000245.1:0-4368 GCA_963583525.1 Verrucomicrobiia bacterium
TTTTATTTAGTTGATCCGCTTGGGCTGCGCCGCCTGCCACTTCTTTTTGCTGACCTTCTTGACTGAGTGCAGATGAACGAAGGCGCCTTTCTTGTTGCCCACCACGATATCAAGGAGCCCGTCCCCATTTACATCGCCTGCCGCCACCTGTGTGCCCACGCCTGAATTATCATCAATTTGGTGCGGGATGTATTCTGCCTTGCCGTTCTTGCGAGTGAGCTCAAACCAATAGAGCACCGCCGGCGCGCCCGGTTCTTGATCGCCCTTGGGGCCATGGGCCCAGAAGCGTTTGCCAGTCACAATGTCGAGCAGACCATCGCCATCAATATCGGCCAGGTCAATGGCGTGGAGCTGGCTGAACTTGACGCCGAAGGGGCTCTCCTCAGGCTTGCTGTTGATAATGGTGTTTTGTTTCCACTCAATGCCGGTGCTGCCCTTGTGTTGCTCAATCCACGCAAGGCCGTAGCCGTGCGCGGCAAGGCTGGTGATGACGTCATTATCACCATCGCCGTCCACGTCATAGGTATACATCTGCGCGCCACCGGCGCCGAAGGGTGCGGCATGAAATTTCCACGGGGTGCCATCAACCTTTGCCGGTTGCTCCCACCAGCCGGCCGCTTCCAGAATGTCCTTGCGGCCATCGCCATTGATGTCGCCCGCGCCGTAGCCGTGGGAGTAGCGCTGCCACTTGCCCTTGGTGGAGATGGAGACAAATTTCCATTCCTTGGCGGGGTCAGACCAGTCCGCCTCGCCATAGCCAAGGTGGCCGCCCTGGAAGGCGAGCAGCTCGGGCTTGCCGTCGCCGGTGACATCCTCCAGCCGCGGCGATTCGCCGTCGGTGACCTTGAAAATGACATTGGCTTTCCAGAGGCCGGATTTGTTTTTCGGGTTCTCGTACCAAATGGTTTCCTTGCCGGGCCAGCCGAACACGAGCACATCCTTCCAGCCGTCGGAATTGAAGTCGTAGGTGTAAGTGAGGAAGTTGTTGGAGTAACCATTGGTGCCGCTCAACTCGCCCTTGAACCCTGGCACCTTGACCTTCTCGCCGTCCTTGGCGGTCTCGAAGGTGTCTTTATCAGAATAAATAGTGTGGCGCTTCTTGAAGTCCGGCCCGGCATACCAGTAGGGACCGACAACGACATCGCCTTTGCCGTCATGATTGAAATCCCCAAAGTGCCCGCCCTCGGACCAAAAGTGCGGGGTGAGGTGGAGTTTTTCCCACGAGTGGATTTTGTATTCAGCAGCGTAAGATGCTGAAAGCGAAATGGACAGAAAAGCGGCGGCAAGGATGATGTGCTTGTGCATCGGGGAAGCTTGTCACTGTGGCAGCAGGCGGTCAAGCGAGTTGGCCTTGTGCAAAACGGTGGGGCGTGGTAGTTTTTGCTTATGAGCCAAGTGAGCCAGCAAAATATAAAGGACTTGAGCCGCGCGGAGAAGTTGCTGCTCGTGGGGGATATTTGGGATGAACTTTCCAATGAACCGGCTGCGTTGGAATTGACCGAAGCGCAAAAAACCGAACTGCTGAAACGCTACCGTGAGTATCAGGAAAACCCCGCGGAAGGCGATTCGTGGGAGGTAGTAAAGCAACGTCTGCTGGCCGACTGATGAGCGCGCTCGTGCGCATCCGCGCCAAGGCCGAGCGCGACTAGGCCGAAATCTTCGCCCACTACGAGGATCAAGAGCCCGGCGTGGGGCTGGAATTCCTTCGCTGCTTCGAAGCCGCTTTGGCGGGCATCCAGCGGCAGCCCGTGATGCATTCGGTTTACCTCGAGGACATTCGCCGCGCACTCATTCGGCGATTTCCGTTTGGCATCTATTATGTAGCGGAGGATAATGCCGTCGTAGTGCTGTCGGTCATTCATTTGGCGCGGGGGCAACAGGCCATTGAAGCGGCGTTGGAATAGCCGCCCTTTTCCGTTGCGTCCCACACAAATGGGAGTATTTTGGCCCCTTGAAACGTCTACTCCCTATGAGAAAAATGCTGTTTGCTTCCTTGTTGGCCCTTGTGGCCTTGGCCCCTTCTTTTCAATCCCACGCGGGCGGGCTGATTATTTGCCACGATGTGCGCATTTTACCGCACCCGCATCCGCCCATCATCATCCCGCCCCGGCCCTGGCCTCGGCCAATCCCGCATCCGGTGTTTGCGCCGCTGGAGCTGCGCTCGCAGAAGGTGGATGTGAAGATCGAAAACCAAGTGGCCCACACCACGGTGGAGCAGGTTTTTTACAACCCCAATCCGCGGCGACAGGAAGGCACGTTTTTGTTTCCGGTGCCCAAGGGCGCGGCCATTGAGAAATTCCAAATGGAGATCAACGGCAAACTGCAGAAGGCCGAATTGCTCGATGCCAAAAAGGCGCGCAAGATTTACACCGACATCGTGCGCTCGATGAAAGACCCCGCGCTGCTGGAATTCGCGGAGCAGGATTTGTTCAAAGTGCGGATTTTTCCATTCGAGGCCCACGGCACCAAACGCATCAAGCTCACTTACAATCAAGTTTTGAAAAATGACGCCGGCCTCGTGGGCTACACCTTCCCGCTGAGCACCGGCAAGTATTCTGCCAAACCGATTCAGAATCTTTCCATCAACGTGCAGTTGAATTCCAAAGTACCCGTGAAGGCCATTTACTCGCCCACGCACGATGTGGAAGTAAAACGCACCGGCTCCAAAAAAGCGGCCATCGGCTTCGAAGGCAAAGGCGTGCGGCCCAACAGCAACTTCACGCTCTACTATTCGCCCAAGCAAAAAGACATCAACGTGAACATCATCGCCCATCGCGAAGGCAATGAGGGCTACTTCCTGATGCTCGCCGCGCCGGGCGTGGATGCCGCCAAAGGTAAGGTGACGGAAAAGGACATCGCCTTCGTCATCGACACTTCCGGCTCGATGGCCGGCAACAAGCTCGAGCAAGCGAAAAAGGCATTTCAGTTTTGCGTGGCGAATTTGAATGAAGGCGACCGCTTCGAGGTCGTGCGTTTCTCCACCGAAACCGATTCGCTCTTTGGCGGCCTCAAAAAAGCCAGCTCCGGCAATCGCAAACAGGCCTTGGATTTCATTAAGGATCTCAAGCCCATCGGCGGCACGGCCATCAACGCCGCCCTCACCGAGGCCCTTGACCTCAAGCCGGAGAAAAGCGAACGGCCGTTCCTTGTGATTTTCCTCACCGATGGCCGTCCCACCATCGGTATCACCGGCGAAGGCCAAATCGTGAAGAATGTCGGGAATGCCGCCGGCAAGACCCGCGTGTTTTGCTTCGGCATCGGCACGGATGTGAACGCGCATTTGCTCGATAAAATTACCGAGGAAACCCGCGCCAGCTCCACCTACGTCACGCCCAACGAGGACATCGAAGTGAAAGTCTCCAGTTTTTACACAAAAATTAAAGAGCCCGTGCTGGCCAATCCCAAGCTGAAATTCCCCGGGGGCATTCGCGTGAGCAAACTCTACCCCAACCCGCTGCCGGATTTGTTTAAGGGTGAAGAACTTGTGCTCGTCGGCCGTTACAAAGGCAAAGGCAAAGGCGACGTGCTGCTCGAAGGCACGTTGGCCGGCAAGAAAATGCAATTTGAATTTCCCATCACCTTTCCCGCCAAGGCGGATCATTCGTTCATCCCGCGCCTTTGGGCCACACGGCGGGTCGGATATTTGCTCGATGAAATCCGGCTGCACGGTGAGAACAAAGAACTCAAGGAAGAGGTCACCCAACTCGCGCGCCAATACGGCATCGTGACGCCGTACACCGCATACCTCATTATCGAGGATGAAAAACAACGTGGCGTGCCCATCGCCCAGCGCACCCTGCGCAACTTCGAGGCCGACCGCCAAGTGCTCGCCCAAGCCAAGGCCCAGTACGATGCATTTAAGGCGGACAAGAGCGGCGACCAAGCAGTCGGCAGCGCCCGCGCCAATAAATTATTAAAAGAAGCCAAGAGCTACGCCGCCAGTGCCCAAAGCAACCGCGAAGCGCAACAGGCCAACTTTGGTTTCCGCGGCGAAGGTTCCGCCGGAGGAATCCCTGCCGCCGGTGCCCCTGCCCCCGGCGGTGGAGGCACGCAGTTCTACGCGCCCGGTCGCTTGGGCACTAACGGGCAACGTGGCAAAACCCGCACCGTATCGCAGCCGATGCGTTTTGCCGCCGGCAAAAACTTCACGCAAAACGAACGCTATTGGGTGGACAGCGCCGTGCAAACCGCCGAGGTCGCCAAGGCCAAGCGCACGCGCGTCGAGTTCAACAGCGACGCCTACTTTGCGCTGCTCGTCAAGGAACCCAAAGCCTCCCAATGGCTGGCGCTGGGCCGCAACGTGCAGTTTGTTTTGAACGGAACCATTTACGACATCTTTGAAGACACCAAAAATGAAAAAAACTAACC
>CAUZWB010000246.1:0-4332 GCA_963583525.1 Verrucomicrobiia bacterium
CTTCGGCCTCATTCGGCGCGGCGGTCACCGCTTGCTCGTAATCTTTGTAGCTGCCCTCATCAATGAACAGCCGCCACACGCGCCCGAGAAAACGATACACGCCCTCCACGCCTTTCGTGTTCCACGGCTTCATCATCTCCAGCGGCCCCATAAACATTTCGTACAGGCGAAACGCATCTGCGCCATATTCATCGATCACCCCATCGGGGTTCACCGCGTTGCCGCGGCTCTTGGACATTTTCTGCCCGTCTTCGCCAAGAATGATTCCCTGATTCACCAATCGCTGAAATGGTTCCGCCGTGGAAACGTGCCCAAGATCAAACATCACCTTATGCCAAAACCGCGCGTACAACAAATGCAACACCGCGTGCTCCGTGCCGCCGACGTAGAGGTCTACGTTCATCCAATATTTTTCCGCCGCCTCGCCGACGTGGCGTTCGTTGTTTTGCGCATCGAGGTAGCGCAGATAGTACCAACAACTGCCCGCCCATTGGGGCATCGTGTTGGTCTCGCGCGTGGCGCCGTCGGGGAGGTTTACCCAATCGGCGGCGCGGGCGAGTGGCGGATCACCTTTGGTGGTGGGTTTGTAATCATCCAGCTCCGGCGGCAGCACGGGCAAATCTTTTTCCGCAACCGCTTCGTGATGGCCATCGCGCCAGACGATGGGGAACGGCTCGCCCCAATAGCGTTGCCGACTGAAAAGCCAGTCGCGCAGTTTGAAATTGATGGTGCGCTTGCCGCACCCTTTTTCCTCGAGCCACTCGATGATTTTCGCCTTGGCCTCGGTTGTGGGTAGGCCGGTGATGAAACCGCTCTTCACGCTGGTGCCGTCGCCCACAAATCCAAGCGACTCGCCTTCGGGCGCTTCCACCACCACGCGCACGGGCAGTTCAAATTTTTGTGCGAACTCCAAGTCGCGCGCGTCGTGCGCGGGCACGGCCATAATCGCGCCGGTGCCGTAGCTGGCCAAAACGTAATCGGCAATCCAAATGGGCACCGGCTCATCGTTCACCGGATTGATCGCAAACGCGCCGGTGAACACTCCGGTTTTTTCCTTCGCCAATTCCGTGCGCTCCAAGTCGCTCTTGCACGAAGCCGCCGCGCGATAGTCCGCCACCGCCGCGCGTTGATCGTCGGTGGTCAATTCATCCACCAATTCATGCTCCGGCGAAAGCACCATATACGTCGCACCCCACAACGTATCGGGCCGCGTGGTGAACACGCAAATTCTGTCTTCGGATTCCTGTATCTTAAACTCGACCTCCGCCCCTTCGCTTCGGCCGATCCAGTTGCGCTGCATTTCTTTCAGCGAATTGCTCCAGTCAATCGCCTCCAAATCATCGAGCAACCGCTGCGCGAAGGCCGTGATCCGCAGCATCCATTGCTGCATCGGCCGACGCACCACGGGATGCCCGCCCACTTCGCTTTTGCCATCAATGACTTCCTCGTTGGCCAGCACCGTGCCCAGCTCGGGACACCAGTTCACCGGCGCATGGGAAACAAACGCGAGGCGATGGTCGTCGCGATATTCACGACGCGCCTCGTCCGTGGTGATGTCCGCCGGCAACTCCAGCGTGTCGATAGACTCCGCCTTGCCGCTGGCGGGGTTCACCCACGAATGATAAAGCTGCAGAAAAATCCATTGGCTCCAGCGGAAATAACTTGGGTCGGTGGTGTTCACCTCGCGGCTCCAGTCGTAGCTGAAACCGAGCCCTTTGATTTGCCGCTTAAAGTTGGCGATGTTTTCCTCGGTGGTTTTCCGTGGATGCTGACCGGTCTTGATGGCGTACTGCTCCGCCGGCAGCCCGAACGCGTCCCACCCCATCGGATGCAAAACGTGTCGCCCTTGCATCCGGAGGTAGCGCGCCGTGATGTCCGTGGCGGTGTAGCCTTCCGGATGCCCCACGTGCAAGCCCGCGCCGGAGGGGTACGGAAACATATCGAGGATGTAATATTTCTCCAGCGATTCCGGTGCCGCGCCGCCGTGGCGCACGGCAAAGGGATGCTCCGCCGCAGGCGGTTCCCCAGGGTTAAAGGCACGAAAAGTTTCCTGCGCCTCCCAGTGCTGTTGCCAGCGGGGCTCGATTAAGTGAAACGGATATTGACGACGCATTTGTGACATCGGCGGCGAATAATGCGGAAAAGAACGGCGCGGGGCAATGCAAACTAACGCCATAATACAGAAACCGGATAACGGGCAATGGCTTCGTCCGATGTCAAAATTGTCAGCCCATTCTCCAATGCCGTGGCGACAAGCAACCGATCGAAAGGATCCGAATGATGAATCGGCAGCTCAGTGGCGCGATACATCACCGCTCGATCCAATGGCGCAGATCGCAAGTGCCACACGGTGGACTGCGCCTCCACCCATTCGCGCGGCGGCTGGGGCAGTTCAATTTTGCCCGCGCTATATTTTAGGCCCAATTCCAGCACGCTCACATCCGCCAGCCATAATTCGTTGCTCGCATCATCAATCGCTGCGCGCGCCTTGCGGCTCAACCGCTTGGGCTCGGTGGCCAGCCAAATGAGCGTACAGGTATCGAGCAGGACTTTCATTCAAGACCCCAAGCCGCCAAGTCCGCGCCTTCCAAGGGCGCAAAAGCGTCCGCCGCCACCTTCACCGGTTCCGAGGTCAGCACGCCCACCTTGGGCCGGCCCACAGCTTTCCCGCGTCGCCGCACCGGCACCAGTCGCGCCACCGGCTCGCGCCCGCGGGCAATGACCACTTCGCCACCCTGCCCCACTTCCACCAAAAGTCGCGATAAGTGCGTTTTCGCTTCGTGCGTGGTGATGGTTTTAATTGACTTAGTTGACTTATTCATTTGACTAAGTCAACTTAGTCCAAATCGCCCAATCGTCAAGTGATTTTTTGGATTTTCTTGGCGTTGACATCCCCCCCTATTTTCCGGAAACATACCCGCGACTCGAAATGTCGTTATTATGAACTGGGAAGTTTGGCTTATCTTGTGCGCGATTTTGATTGTTGGCGAAATTTTTACCGCCAGCTTTTTTGCCGGCCCTCTGGGCGCGGGTTGTCTGGTGGCCGCGCTGATTGCCAATGCGGAAGGCGGCACGGCCATGCAATTTTTCGGCTTCAGCGTCACCTCGGTTGTTTTGCTGTTGGCACTGAGACCGCTCTTGATGCGGTTGCGCGAAAATAAAACGAACGACGAATCAATAACCGGCATTAAAATTTATATCGGCAAGCAAGGCCGGATCACCGAAAAGGTGGACGCGGCGACCGGCACGGGCCGAATTCAAATCGGCGGTGAAAACTGGATCGCGGTGTCGGATGTCGACATTGTTATCGAGGAAGATTCTCAAGCCACGGTGATCCGCATTGAGGGCACCAAAGCAATTGTGAGTGTGAGCGAAAACCCCTAACCACTGAAAGTCATCATTATGGAATATCTCCCCAACCCTATTATCCTCGCCTTCGATTTCAATATCTGGGACGGCATCATCATTGTCATCGCGCTGTTTGTGGTCTCTTCGATCCTATCCTGCATCAAGGTGGTGAAACAGGCCGAGACGATTGTCATCGAGCGCTTCGGCAAGTTCGACCGCATCCTCCAAAGTGGCCTCAATGTCATCGTCCCCATTATGGATCGCCCGCGCCCGATTTTTTGGCGCAGCAAAAAAACGGACATCAGTGGCATCGAATACGTGATCACTTCCGAGCGCGTCGTCATTGATATGCGCGAACAAGTGTTTGATTTTGCCAAGCAAAACGTGATCACCAAGGACAACGTAAACATCGAGATTGACGCGATGTTGTATTTCCAAATCACCGATGTGCACGCGGCGGTTTATGAAATCGCCAACCTCCCCGACGCCATCGAGAAGCTTTGCAAAACCAATCTGAGGAATGTGGCCGGCAAAATGGACCTCGACGAATGCCTCACCTCGCGCGCGGTCATCAACTCCGAGCTGAGCCGCGTGATGGACGAGGCCACTGACAAGTGGGGCGTAAAAGTCAACCGCGTGGAACTCAAGGACATCACCCCGCCACACGATATTCAGCAGGCGATGGAAAAACAAATGCGCGCCGAGCGCGATCGCCGCGCCACCATTCTCGAGGCCGAAGGCGAAAAACGATCCGCCATCCTCGAGGCCGAGGGCGTCCGCGAATCACAAATCAAACGCGCCGAAGGTGAAAGGCAATCCGCCATCCTTCGTGCCGAAGGTGAAGCCGAGGCTCGCATCAAAGTGGCCGACGCGGAAAAAGAAGCCATCGCACTACTCACCCAAGGCCTTGCCGGCACCAAGGGCGATCCCTCGCAATATCTTATTGCCGTCCGCTATCTAGAATCCCTCAAGGAAATGACCTCC
>CAUZWB010000247.1:0-4322 GCA_963583525.1 Verrucomicrobiia bacterium
CCACTAACGCCCAAATGAAGGCCTCTAATCCGATGACCGCCCACAATACCGTGCAGTATATGCGCATGGGATACTCGCGGTTCGCGGCAATGGGGGTGATGAAGGTAACGCACAGGAAAAATATTAACCCACCCGCGAGGCCGCAGTTTAGCAGCCAGGTAAAAATGAAAGGCAACGCCTCTTCCCAAAACCGGCCGCCGGTGAGCGCTCCGCCCAAGGTGGCAAAGGCCCCCGCCATGAGCACACCGCCAATCGTGTATAAAATAATTGGCAAGCCGACGAACAATGCGATGAGGATTTTGAAAATGAAATGAATCCCCATCGAAGCCAGCATCATTGCCGCCAGCAGCAACAGGCAGTTTATCATGTACAGAAAACTCACCGTCAGCAGGATGGTGGGCAGATCAATGCCGCGCAGTAAATAGCTGAACACCATGAAGGGCAGCGCCGCAGTGTAAAAAATTCCCACCAAGGCCGCGCCGCTGAGGAATTTGCCGGTGATGATTTGGACGGGACTCATGGTGGTGATGTACAGCAAATCCGCGCTGGCGCTGGAGCGTTCCGCCATGGAACGGATGCCCACGTAAATGGGCAGGAAAATAAAGGTGACCGTCATCATCACGCCCGCGATGGAGGCGAAGAGTTGCGCGCCGAGATAATTGCCGCGCCCGCCCATTTCGTCGGTGAGCAGGAAGCCCAGCGAAACGATGAAGAAAATGGCCATCATCAACAGCACCGCGCCGGTGACCGACCAGTTGCGCGCGGCTTGGCGGAGGTCTTTCAACAACACCGCGTTGGGCTCGATGTCGCGCAGCCATGCAATCAGTGCGGGCGTTGATTTTGCCGTCTCGCTCATTGCACGCCTCCGGTGGTGACGTTCATAAAAATGTCCTCGAGGTTGGCTTTGGTTTGGCGAAACTCCACCACGCGCTGGCCGCTGGCGATGAGGGTGTTGAGCACGCCAAAGGCTTCGTCCTCGCCGCCTTCCACTTCGAAATGTAATTCAGCGCCGGCCACGCGCGGGTTTTCCACGTGGGCGGTTTGCAGCAGCTCGCGCAGTAAATCCCGCGGCTCGCCCAGCACGCGCAGGGCGTAGGTGCGGCGCGGGGTGCGCTTGGCGGTGATGTCATCGATGCTGCCGCTTTCCAAAAGTTTCCCTTGTTCGATGATGACGACGCCGTCGCAAATTTCCGTCAGCTCGGTGAGAATGTGCGAGCTGATGAGAATGGCTTTGCCTTGCTTGGCGAGGAGGGTGAGGAGTTCGCGCAACTCCACCCGCGCGCGGGGATCCAATCCGGCGGCGGGCTCGTCGAGGATGAGCACTTGCGGATCGGCCACCAACGCGCGCCCGAGGCTGACGCGCTGTTTCATGCCTTTGGAAAGCGAGCGCAACGTTTTTTCGCGGATGTCTTTGACGTTGGTAAATTCCTCCACGCTGGCCACGGCTTCGGTGCGTTGAGTGCCGCGCAGTCCGTAGGCGCGCGCGAAAAAATCAAGGTACTCGTGCACCGTGGTGTCCCAATACGGCTTCAGTTCATCGGGCACAAAGCCGATGAGCTGGCGCGCCTTTTCCGGATACTCCACCACCGAGAGATCGTCCACAAACACATCGCCGCCGTTGGGCTCGTCGAGCGTGGCCATGATGCGCATGGTGGTGGTTTTGCCCGCGCCGTTGGGGCCCACGAAGGCGTAGATTTGGCCGGATTCAAACTCAAAGGAAACGGAGTTTACCGCGATTGTTTTGCCAAACTCACGCCGCAGATTTTGCACACGAATTTTCACGGGCCGGCCTCCGATTTTGTGAGTACGCCCAGCACCACCGCGTGTGTCTTGAGCTGCCCGCGGCCGATGGGGTTTTCCATAAAGGGCGAGTCATCCAGCCGCGCGAGGTAGGTGCCCGGCGTGAGGTTTTTCGAGTACTCACTTTCCGGGGTGCCTTTGTCGGTAGACAACAAAAAGTTGGTGTTCAAATAATTGATGACCGTTTGTTTGCCCGCGACGCGCTGGAGTTCGGCGCGTTGCCCGGCGCGGAGGGCGGTGGCTTCAAAAATATTTCCCCGCGCATCCGCCAGCCACAATTGGTTTATATCCGCGCCGAGGCTGTTTACCACCGTGGGCGTGCCGCCTTTCCAGGTGACACTGAGGCGTTCCTTGCGCGGTTCACTTTTTCGCAGCGCGAAATGCGCCGGCACCCGCGAGGCCACCCATTTGCCGGTGAAAATTTGCCCCTTCGTCCAGTTCACACCGCGGTTGCTGCCGGGATCCTGCCCGTTAGAAGAAAGCAACGGAGTCACCTCCGTGTGCGCGGAGAACTCCAGATTGCCCGGTGCCACCGGCGCGTAAATGCCCAGCGCGCCGACGGTGGCGGCCTGTTGCGATTCTTGATTTAGAATCGTGATCACATCGCGCCGCACCGTGGGCGTGAAGCCTTCGTTCAAGAGCGCCGTGCCAAAGACGATCGCGCTGGTGAGGATTGAGATCGCCGGAAGCGTCCACAAAAACCACGTGCGTTTTTTGAGCTTATGCAGCAACACCAAATTCACCGGCCCCGCCAGCACCACAAACACGATTAAAATCACAATCATCAAGCGCACCGGCACGCCGGAGTCTTTCACGATGGGAAAGTAATCGTCGAAGCTACCCGAAGATTCCCGATGATGAGGATATTTACCATCGGTATGCAAATTCCGAGCGCCGGCCATTACAGATGACAAGGCTGGCATCCGGACTTGTTCGTTGGAGCGGAGATTTTCAATTGCCTCTAGCATGCTCCGATTGTTTCTTCTTTCGTTGCCCGTAGGATCCAGCACTCGGATCAGCCCCCACCCCAGAGTATACACGGAGCTCGCGACTGCGGAGGGATTCTGTTCTGGCCGGTTTCCAGGCTGCTTTTGTCCCTCATGTTCTTCATGCCCCATGTTTTCTTCCGGATAGTCTTCCCTTCCGGAGGATTTGGAGACGCTAATGGTGTTCACTTTTTCCAACAGAGCGCTTGCCGACTGCTGCCGGGCGGCCAGTTGGGTGGTGTTCAGCTTTCGGGCGTCCGGCGGTAAAGTGATGGATCCCAGTACGAACAGCCGTCCACCCGCGCGCACATATTGCACAATGGCCATTCGGACCTCAGTCGGAGCCGCGTTCCATTCGTTCGCGCGCACCACTACCACGTCGAACCCGCTATATGCTAGCCAATGGCGCGCCCACTGGGTGATGAGTCCTTCGGCGATGTTCACCTCGTATGTTGGGTTCGAGGCAAACTTGCCGTTCCACGAACGGCTGACCAGCACCACCGCCGGCTGGTGGATGCCCAGATTGGCGAGGCTGTTCACATGGCCGCCAAAGGCATCAGCTAGCCGGCGTGTTTCGCCATCCACGGTGATGAATGCGCTGCGCTCATAAGAGTCGATGGAAAGGGGTGGTTGATATAGCGAAACCACTTTACGGCTATTTGGGCCGAGTGCCACGGTGCGGCGCAGATCTGTGATGTTGGATCCGTCGTGGTGATCTTCTGACGGGAATTGGATCGTAACCGTGTGTTTTTTCCCGGAGAGGTTCTCCAGCTCAAACTGGTGCGCTGCGTAGCCGTGAGAACGTTTCGCATCGGCGAGGGTACGTGTGCGGACGTGCACGTTTTTGAACGTCAACTCACCGGCCAACAGGCTGGAGGTCAGCAGAAGCGCGACGCAAGTGATTTGCCAAAAACGGCTCATGCGGTGGGTTGCAGGGAAACATCCTCGGGCAAATGCAGGCCGGTGTCATCGAGGGATTCGAGTAATTGATCGAGCACGCCGTGGGCGTCCACGCGGTCGAAGCGCGCTTGATAATTCAAAATCAACCGATGATTTAAAACCGGCCGGGCGATGGCGCGCACGTCTTCAAAACCCACGGTGGGGCGGCCATCCACTAGTGCGTGGGCGCGGGCCGCCTCGGCCATGGCGATGGCGGCGCGCGGAGAGGCACCGTACTGGACATAGCGCGTCACCGGTTCGGGCGCTTCGGCGTTGTCCGGATGCGTGGCCGAAACCAATCGCGCGATATAACTCGCCACCGGTTTGGGCAGGAAAATATGTTCCATTACACTGAAAAGATAGTTGAGATCATCGGCGTCGAGCTGCCATTCCGGCGCGGGCACATTGCCGCGGCGCCGACCGGTGATGATGTTTTGCAGCACCGACGCATCCACCGCATCGAACATCACGCGAAAAAGAAAGCGGTCCAGTTGCGCCTCGGGCAGCGGATACGTGCCCTCCATCTCGATGGGGTTTTGGCTGGCGAGCACGAAGAACGGATCGGGCAACGGCCGCGTTTGGCCGCGCAAAGTGACC
>CAUZWB010000248.1:0-4315 GCA_963583525.1 Verrucomicrobiia bacterium
TGAGTGCGATGAATGCTAATAGAAAATTCATCGCCGGGCCCGCTGCTGAAACCAGTGCATCGCCGTATCGACTGCGGAAGTTACGCGGATTCACCGGCATCAACCCAAACGCCATACCCACCAGCACCAGCATCAGAATCGAAAACCCGCCCATGTGCACCATGGGATCAGCCGTCA
Source organism: Verrucomicrobiia bacterium (assembly GCA_963583525.1). Taxonomy (GTDB): domain Bacteria; phylum Verrucomicrobiota; class Verrucomicrobiia; order Limisphaerales; family UBA1100; genus JACNJL01. The sequence goes on from CAUZWB010000248.1 coordinate 178, forward strand.
TATGGCCCATTTGGCGGGGGGTATCGTCGCCTTGCCAGATGGCCGCCCAGCCGTGAGCCAGCTCGTGGAGCACAATGGAGATGATGACCGTGACCACCACGCACCCGAAAAACAGTTGCTTCTCGGGCTCGAATAGATTTTGGATGAAGAACGCAAACACGCGCGGCGAATCTAATGGACAACTCAGGCAAAAACCAAACCCAAAAACGACGGGCCATTATCGATGTGGGCAGTAACTCCGTGAAACTGCTCATCGCCGAGGTGGCCGATGGCGAGGTGATGCCCATCATTCACGAAGGCGAACAAACGCGATTGGGGCGCGGCGTGTTCGAGACTGGGCGATTGGAGCTCGAGGCCATTGCCGATACCGCGCGCGCGGTGGCGGCCTTTGCCGCGAAGGCAAACGCGGCAGGCGTGACGAGCGTGCGCGTGCTCGCCACCAGTGCCGCGCGCGAGGCGGCCAATGGCAATGAACTGGCGGCGGCGATTGCCGAGGGTGGTTTGGAATTGGAAATTATCGATGGCCAAACGGAGGCGGAGTTGGTGCTGCGCGGGGTGCGGAGTTTGCCGGATTTGGCCGAAGGCCCGCTGGCGATTATCGATGTGGGCGGCGGTAGCACGGAATTGCTCGTGGCGGATGACACTGCGTTGCGGCTGCAACATAGCTTCGCCCTCGGCACCGTGCGTTGGTTGGAATCGTTTCCGGTGAGCGATCCGCCGACCGCCGCCGAACGCGCCAAGCTCGCGCAGGCGCTCGATGATTTTCTTGATGAACAAGTGACGCCCAAGCTCGGCGGCTTGCCGTTGCCGGGCACCTTGACTGGCGCGGGCGGCACACCGGTGTTTCTTGCCCGGATTTTTTTGGAGCGCGATGATTTGTCCGCCGATGAAGTTGAGGCCGTGAGGTTGTCGTTGCCGGAGGTGCAGTCGCTTTGCGATCGCCTTTGGAAAATGTCATTGGTCAAGCGGCGCGCTTTGCCCGGGCTACCCGCCAACCGCGCGGATGTGATTCTTTTTGGCGCGGCAATTTATGAAGCGGTGATGATGCGTTGCGGGTTTGGAGAGCTGCGGCCCACGCTGCGCGGTGTGCGGTATGGGGCGCTTTTGGATTAACCACAGAGGCGTAGAGAACACAGAGGGAAAAATGGTAGGGAGGTTTCTCCGAAACCGCCACGGCGCGCACGGAGAGCACGCCCTACCTCAAGACGTCTACTTATAGTCCCAATCGTTCGTGCTCGATGACGACGTAGCGATCGGTCATCCCTGCGAGGTAATCGCAGATGGCGCGGTGCTGTCCTTCGCCCTCGATGCGGGCGCGGGATTGGCTTCCGATTTCTTTGGGGTGTTCCAGGAAATATGCGAAGAGTTCCTCCAATAATTTCACGCCGCGCTGGTTGGGCTCGTGCACCTCGGGGTTGAAGTACAAATTTTCATAAAGATACTCGCGCAGTTCGAGGTTGGTTTTGCGGCGTTGAGCGCTGTATTGGATGAGCGGGTTTTCCTGCAAACGCACTTCATCGACGCTCAGCACTCCGGCTTCGTGGATGAGCGCGCCGCTAGTTTCGACGACGTCGTGCACTTGGCTGTCGATGAGGCAGCGGATGATGAAGTAGCGGCGGCATTCGTCGGCGAGTTCGCCGTGTTCGGCGCGGAGAGCGGCATCGGCATCGCGCCAAAGGCGGACGTTCTTTTTTAGTTCATCTTCGGAAAGCAAATCCGCATCGAGTCCGTCGTCGAGGTCGTGGCTGTAATAGGTAATCTCATCGGCGAGGTTGGCGACTTGCGCCTCGAGTGAGCTGGACTTCGCGTCGAAGCCTTCGCGTTTGCTGGGGTGATCGTACGCGGTGTAATGTTTGATGAGCCCTTCGCGTGTTTCCCACGTGAGATTGAGGCCGCTGAAGCCCGGATATTTTTGCTCTAACTCCTCGACGATGCGGAGGCTTTGGCGGTTGTGCTCGAAGCCACCGTGATCGGTCATCAACGCGTTCAGCGCGCTCTCGCCTTTGTGTCCGAAGGGCGAGTGACCGAGGTCGTGCGCGAGCGCAATGGCTTCGGCGAGGTCTTCGTTGAGGCCGAGCGCGCGGGAGATGTTGCGCGAGATGGCGGCTACTTCCATCGTGTGCGTGAGTCGCGTGCGCAAGTGGTCGCCGGTGCCGTTTAGAAAAACCTGCGTTTTATATTCCAACCGCCGAAACGCGCGCGAGTGGATGACGCGATCGCGGTCGCGTTGGTAATGCGTGCGCCACTGATGCGGCTCCTCCGCGTGCGCCCGCCCGCGGGAATCGGCGCTGAACTGCGCGAAGGGCGAGAGTGTCTTGCGCTCGTTGTCTTCGAGTTGGGAACGTGAATAGGGCATGGCCCTTAGTTAGAAAGAAACTCATCCGCTGACGAGCCGCGCAGTTCAAGCAATCGGCAAATCACATCCTCGATGAGATTGTTCGGGCACGAGGCGCCGGCGGTGACGCCGATGGTCAAGGTGCCGGCCGGCAGCCAATCGCGCGTTTCTTCCACTTGATTGGTGTGCTGATTCCAGTGACGGATCAGTGAAGCGTCACCCATCTCGGTGGCGTTCTTGATGAAGAATGTTGGCAACACGCTCTCGCCCATCTCGGCGAGGTGCGCGGTGTTAGAGGAGTTGTATCCGCCGATGACAAGCAACAAATCCATCGGTTTTTGCAGGAGCACATCGAGCGCGTCCTGTCGTTCCTGCGTGGCGCCGCAGATGGTATCGAAAAACCGAAAGTGCGAATCAACTTTCTCCTCGCCAAACTTCCGCTTGATGGCGGCCTTGATACGGCGCTGCACTTCCTCGGTTTCGTTGCGCATCATCGTGGTTTGGTTCGCCACGCCCACGGCTTTCAAATGTTGGTCGGGATCGAAGCCTTCCGAATACGCGCCCTCGAATTTTTTCAGAAACTCCGCCTTGTCGCCGCCGTTTTCGATATAATCACAAACGTAATCCGTTTCATCCAGCGTGAGCACTACGAGATAATGGCCATTCTTGGCGGTGGCCTGACTGCTCGTGGCTTTAGTTTCCTCGTGATACGCCTTGCCGTGGATGATGCTCGTGACCTCTTCCTTGGCGTAATTGCGCACGCGCTTCCAAACGCTCATCACATCGCCGCACGTCGTGTCCACAAACTGGCAACCCTTCGCCTTGAGCTTCTCCAGCGTAGCCACCTCCGTGCCGAAGGCCGGAATAATCACCACATCATCTGCGCCGAGATCATCAATATCCGCCACCTTGTTCGGCCCCGAAAGAAAGCGAATGCCCATATCGCGAATCTGATCGTTCACCTCCGGGTTATGAATAATTTCCCCAAGAATATAAAGCGGCTTATCCGGAAAAACCTTCAACGCCGCATACGCCAAATCAATGCAACGCTCCACGCCGTAACAAAACCCAAACTCCTTCGCCAACTTAATTGTCATCCGCGCGTCAACGCTCGTCACCTCCCCCGTGGCCCGCAAGCGGTCAACCAGATCACTCCGATAATGCGTCAACACCTGCGCCTTCACCTGCTCCATCACATCCGGCCGCCGCAAGTTAACACGCTTGGGCTTGGGCGATTTGGATTGAGGCTGGCTAGGGGCGTCAGTGGACATCGCCGTCACCTTGCCACGGAGTGCTGAAGCGGTCGAGCGCAAAGGCAGCAATTGGATGGACGAGCCCGCGAGTCCGTGGTTTTTGTAGCGCCGCTACAATTCACCCATTGATAAACGAATCGGCCTTGAGCTTGAACCGCTCGCACACTTTGCGAATATGCGCCACCGTCAGGTTGCGTTCCCCGCGCAGAATTCGCGTCGCGAGCGTCCGGTCCACCCCCAGCAACCGCCCAAAGTCCGCCCCACTCATCCCGTTCTCCTTGCAGAGATATTGCAGCAACTCATGCGTCGGAAGGTCATCATCCGGCTCCGGATGATGCTTCTCATCGTAAGCGATTACAAAAATCGACAGCGCCTCCATATAATCGCCCTGATCCTTCGTCAGTTTGTGCCCCGCCATCATCGACGCTAGCTCGTAAGCCTCGTCGCACTCGGCTTCCGTATTGATCGGCCGCGGCATCAACACTTGGCAAAGCCCCGTGTAATCCTTCGGCAATTCTTTAAACACCGGCAATTTTTGTGTCTTCGTTTT
>CAUZWB010000249.1:0-4288 GCA_963583525.1 Verrucomicrobiia bacterium
GGAGCGGCGATGTTCTCAACCTTGTAATAGTCATTGATGCCGGCACCATGGACGGCAAGGTTTGCGAGCAGGGTGAGGATGAAAATTGTGCGCTTCATTTTCCGTGGGCGTGGTGATGGGTGATGGTAAAGCTTTTGGCTTCTTCACTGGTCAAAGTGGCGACTCCTTGATTGATTTTCCCCTTTGAGACTTTTGTATTTTCCGAGGCGATCGTGATGCGTATCGGGTAGGTGATATCTGGGATTCGAAAATGACGGGTCAACCCCATGCCCGAGGGCAGGGCGGTGATGCGTTCGTAAATATCAATGTCACCAATGGTGTAGTGAAACTCAGGATGGCCATCGACTTTGCGGTACCCTTGAAACTGAGGTTTAAAATCAGATGGAGTTTTTTTGTGAAGCGGGAAATTTTTAGAGCCAGTCCAAAACCTAGTGCCGATTATTTTGGCCAAGCCATTGCCATTCCCCTTCCAGACTGGCATCGGGTCGACAAAGCCTCCGATCCAGGCATAACGCAGGTGGCAGGTGCCTGCATCCCAACAGTAGGAGACACCGTGGGGAAGGGCTACAGCAATTGCAGCCGGTGAGGTATCAGGCATGAAAATGCGATACATCAACGGTCGGCGATGAGGCCAGGCGTGCAGGTTTTTGTTGGCGCTCTGAGCACGGGACATCGGTGAAACGTTTTGGTCCTGGGCAAGCTTGGGCATTTTGATACCCACATACATCGCGCCATACATGATGAGGCCGTGGCCGGGGAAGGTGCATACGTAGGGGTAGATTCCTTTTTCCTTGGGTGCTCTAAATTTTAACTCGGCAGTTTCATCAGGCTTGAGTACGGGCGTATGCCAGAGCACGGCATTGTTCTTGGGGATGTAGTTGGAATCGGGCGGCAACGTGATGGCAGCCTGAACGATTTCAAGCCGTTTGCCCGGGGCAATGATGGCGAGATTGTGCGCCATCTCATCAGAATTCTTGAAGGTGAGCACCACCTCCTGCCCGGGTTGAGCTTCAAAACGCGGCTTGTCGTACTGCAACCCCGGCAGGGTGCCGATGGTGATTTTTAGAGGTGCAGCGGAGACAGTAGTCACCGCGAATACCAGGATAATTGTGCGTAGCATCACCGGTTACTTCTTCAAGATCCAGTAGTTGCGGAAGCGTACGGGATTGCCGTGGTTTTGCAGGAGGATGGGGAGGGGCATTGGGCTTTCTTTCTGGCCGGCGCCGGTTTTGTTTTTCAGCTCGTAATAATCGTGGATGACCACGCCGTTGAGTTTCACGGTGATGAGCGCGCCCTTGGTTTTTTTGCCGTCGTCATCGAAGCGCGCGGCGGTGAAGTCGATGTCGTAAGTCTGCCACGTGAGCGGCGGAAAACACATATTCAAGTCGGCCGCCCGTTGCTTGTAGAGGCCGCCGCAGTCGTTGTGTTTTTGTTCGAGGCCGAAGGAATCGAGAATTTGCGTCTCGTACCGACGCTGCAAATACACGCCGCTGTTGGCGCGGGCTTGGCCGCGGGCGGCGGGCATGAAGGGCAGGCGAAACTCAAGGTGCAGCTTGAAATCCTGGTACGCGTCCTTCGTCATCACGCCCTCCATCAGCAGGCCGTCATCCGTGATGCGCGGCTTGACGAGCTTGCCGGTGTCTTTGCCATCGAAGAGCACCGTGGCTCCCTTGGGCGGCTTGGCGCCGAGCGTGGGCGACTTGCGCGTGATTTTCTTAAACTGCCCCACCTTGCGATCGCTCTTGGCGGCGAGGATGTTTCCGTTGTTATAATACAGCACAATCATCGTCTCCTCGCTCTTGAACGCCGCCTTGTCCTCGCCCCGGCGTTTGCCGGTGTAGCTCCATTTCGTGTCCTTATCCCAGCCATCCCCCGGCAGCCCGCCTTGGTAGACCGTTGCGGAAAACATCCCCTTGCCCAGCGCCACAATCTGCACGCCGGCCGGCACGTTATTGCCGTTCCCATCCACGCCGTCGCCCTTGTATTCGCCCTGAATGGCAAAGTCCGGATTATCCGCCGCAGCCTCCGGCGTGGCATAGGTGAGCGTATCCTTTTCTGCGGCGAACAAAATGGATGGAATGAGAATGGCGGTGAACAGCAGTGGTTTCATTGGCTGGAAAGTAAAAGGCCAAAAGAAGAAAGTCAAAGCCACAACTCAAAATTCAGAAGTGGGAGGAAATAACCCCGCCCTGACGGACGGGGCTATTATCTGCCGGCCCTTCGGGCCTTTGGGATTTGCGGGTTGAGTGTATTTTATTCGCCCATCAATTCCTTGAGCTTGGCCTCGATGGATTCGGCCCAGATGGTGTAGCCGGCTTCGCTGAGGTGGAGGAGGTCGGGCATGATTTTGCGGCTGAGGGTGCCGTCTTTCTCGAGGAACTTGGGGCCGATGTCGAGGTAGTGCACGGCTTTGCCGTCGGCGAGTTTCTTGAAGATGGCGTTGGCGCCTTCGTTGACCTTGCGGCGTTTGTCGGCGTTGTTCGTGCCGCGGGGGAAGACGCCGAGGAGCAGCACCTTGGTCTCGGGCAGTTTCTTGCGGAGCTGCTTGACGATGGCCTCGACGCCGTCGGCGATTTCCTGCGAGGTGTTGCCGCCGGCGTTGTTGGTGCCAATCATGATGACGGCGGCCTTGGGCTTAATGCGGTAGAGGTTGCCGTTGTCCAAGCGCCAGATGACGTGCTGCGTGCGGTCGCCGCCGATGCCGAGGTTGACGGCGTTGCGCTTGGCGTAATGCTTGGCCCACACGCCTTTGCCGCGGCCTTCCCAGCCTTGGGTGATGGAGTCGCCGATGAAGATGACGTCGCACTTGCCTTGGGCAACGCGTTTGTTGAAGGACTCGTGGCGTTTCATCCAGCCGCCGGCGCGTGGGACGGGCTTGGTGGCGGAGTGAAGTTCAGGTTTTTCCTCAGCAAAAAGTGAGAGGGAGAATACGAGGGTGCCGATCAACAAAGTGGATTTCATAGGCGAAAAAGTAGGAGGTCGCACGCGAAAAGTCAAAGCCTCAACATCGGGGGTTTAAACTGAATTCAAATTGAAGCTTCGGCGGATTCGGTTGTGCGGCCGAGTTGCCAGTTCCAGTAGCGGCTGACGGCGGCTTTGATGTCTTCCAAAATGAGATAACAAACGGGCACGAGGATAAGCGTGATGAAGGTGGCGAAGAGGACGCCCCACGCGAGGCTGATGCCCATGGGAATGACGAATTGGGCTTGGGTGCTTTTCTCAAACATGGTGGGCAGGATGCCGCCGAAGGTGGTGAGGCTCGTCAAAATAATCGGGCGGAAGCGCGCGCCGCCGGCGTTGCGCACGGCCTCGAGCATGGGCAGGCCCTCGCTGCGTTTGCGGTTGATGTAGTGCACCATCACGAGGCTGTCGTTGACGACCACGCCGGCCATTGCGAGCAGGCCAAAGGCGCTCATGATGCTGAAGGTGGCGCCCATGATCATATGGCCGAGCAGTGCGCCGGTGATGCTGAAGGGAATAATGGCCATCACAATGAGCGGCTGCGTGTAGCTCTTAAACGGAATGGCGAGCATGGCGTAAATGCCGAGCAGGACAATGATGCCGCCGATGCGCAGGGCGGAAAAGGACTCGGCGCGTTCGCGGCTTTCGCCATCGAAACTGTAGCTCATGCCGGGATGCGCCTCCACCAACGCGGCGACTTTGGGCTCGAGATCCTGCCGGATTTTTTCGAGGTCCAGAGTGGGGTCGTACTTATCGGCATCGGCCACCACGTTGAGCGTGCGTGCGAGGTCGGTGCGGCGGATGGAGGGGAAGCTCTCGGCCATTTTCAAATCGGCCACCGCGGTGAGCGGCATCGAGGAGCCGTCGGTGGAGAGGATGTGCATGTTTTCCAGGCTGGCAAACGCTTTGCGTTCGGCGAGCGGGTAGCGCACCATCACGCGCACTTCGTTTTGGCCGCGCTGGATGCGCTGCGCCTCGTGTCCGAAAAAGCCACCCTGCACCTGCCGTCCAACCATCGCGCGGGTGAGGCCGCGTTGGAGGGCATCGGGGCGGAGGGTGGGGCGCACTTCTTCTTTGGTGCGTTCGAAGGTGTCGTGAATGTCGAACAGGCCGGTGTAGGTATCCAGCTCGGCTTGAATTTTGCCGGAGACTTCGCTGAGCAAGGCGGTGGTTTTGAGCGAGGTATCCTGTGCGGGCATGGCGAGCTGGATGGAGATGGGGTCGCGCGTGCGGCCGATGACCGCGCGGGTGGTTACTTCCTGCGCGCCTTCGATGAGGCCGATGTTTTTGCGCCATTCCGTGGCGAGATCGCGCGTCTTGAGATCCA
>CAUZWB010000250.1:0-4268 GCA_963583525.1 Verrucomicrobiia bacterium
GGGCCAACCTGGAAATTTGCAAACGGTGCGTTTGAATCCACCAGCAGCAATTCCATGGTGGGGCGCAAGATGAAAGAAATGCCCAAACGCTCCAGCATGGAATTTGAGGTCGACTGGACCGGCAGTCTAAGCTTGTACATCAATTTTCTCACCGACTCGCTGACCAGCTACAGCCAATGTAACGGGTACTGCCTGCGGCTCACTCAAAGTTATATTTACCTCTACCGATACAACTTTAATAACGGCGCCGGCCGAGGCGGACGCGTGGGCAATAATGTGCGGGTAAGCCTCGCCAATTTGAAGGGCAATGCGCATGTGGCACTCAAGACGGACAAAACCAAAAATACCATCGCGCTCTTCATCAATGGCACATTAATTCAAAAATGGGAAAACGTCGGCGAATTTCCCGAAGGTGGAAATGGCCTGCTGTTTACTTCACGCACCACCAATCGCATGAAGCTAAGTCGCATCCGTGTAACGGATTGGAACGGAAGCCTTCCCGACCCCAATGCCAAACCCAAATCCGCGCCGGAAGAAGATTATGTGCTTTTAAATAATGCCGATCAAATCACTGGGGACATGGTCAGCATCGCCGACGGCAAACTTCAATTTAAGTCTGATTTCGGTGAAATGGCTATTGCGCTTGATAAAGTGGGCATCATCCATCGCGCCACAGAACGGGTAAAACCCCTCCCCTCAGTGCCGGGAATGGCGCGGGCCACCTTCAAAGGCGAAGGCCGCATAGCCATGAAAATCACCGGCTGGAAGGACGGCAAAGTCACCACCACCAGCCCGATCTTCGGCGAAGCGGCGTTTGATGCAACGGTGTTTCAGTCCATCGATTTTACCGGCAAACCTACTAAACAGACATCCGCCGTTACACCCCGACCTAATTCCCCTCTAAAGGCACGCCCAAACATTCAGATCCCCCTCCAATTACAACGAAGAATTTTGCCTGTACCCCGAGCTAATCCCTAATTAAACTAAAAACACAAATTCAACTTTCGCCATGAAACGAATTTTAATGTTGCCTGTCATCTCACTGTGCGTTGGCACCCTGTTTAGCCAACCCCTGCTCAATACACCATCGCTCCGCCCCGTACCCACGCGCCCCACCAGCACCTTCGTTGCCAGCAGCACGACAGATCAACTGCAACTGATTCGTGGCAATGCGATGCTCGGGAAATTTCTTGGCTTCGACCCTAAAAATGGCCTCGAGTGGAATCATCCGGATATAAAACCGGATTTACTCACCATTCCCGCAGACCGAATCAGCCGCATTGATTTTGCAATCAAACCAGTTCCAGCCAACGCCAAACTCCATGACGGAATCATTGAGTTTGCAAATGGAGACCGGCTCATCGGTGATGTCCTGGGAATGGAAGATAACAAACTCCGCATCAACACTTGGTACGCGGGCGAGCTGGCGGTGGACCGCAGCTCAATCCGAACCCTTTCGCCAGGCATCATCGCCGGGTCCTCATTATATTCGGGGCCTGTCACTAAAAAGGGCTGGAAGGAAACACGCACCGGCTCATTAGGATGGAAATTTTCCGATGGCGGATTTGATTGTGCTGCAAGCGGCCCGGTGATCGGGCACAGCTTTCCCAAAATGCCCGCCAAGGCGCGGGTGGAATTCGATCTTGAATGGAAGCGCGGTAGCCCGAGCGTTTACATCGGATTCATGACCGACAACCTCACCTCCTATAGCGGCGGTAATTGCTACAGCATCCGGCTTACCGGCAGTTCAGTTTATATTTATCGGTACGCAAAAGTGAACGGCGGCATCCGAAGCCAACGCCTGCAACCCTCCAGCCGAAGTTACAGCTTCGGCAGCGGCCCCAAGAAAGTACGCGTCGGCCTCTGCCACGATGCTTCGAAACGGAAAGTCGCCGTAATCATCAACGGAAAACTTGTGGGCGAATGGAGAGACACGCTGGCCGGTGCGCCACCCTTAAGTAACGGCCTGAACTTTTCCTCGCGCACCAGCAACCCGATGCGCATCAGCCGCCTCACCATCAGCCCATGGAGCGGCAACCTCCCGGGAGTCGGCAATGTAGCGGCCGCTGCCGGCGCAAAAGAAGATTTTGTAATGTTTGCCAACGACGACAGCATCACTGGAAAATTGCAATCCATTGACAAAGAAATAATGAAATTTAAGTCCACCGCCTTTGGCGATGTAAATATCCCGCTAACAAAAGTGGGGTCGATCCATTTCGCGCGCGATACAATTGTTACTCCGCCAGTCCCTGTGAATTCCGTGCGCGCCACGCTCATGGGCAATAGCCGCATCACCGGCATCATCAAAGCGTGGAAAGGCGATCAGGTTACTCTGACCAGCCCCATTTTTGGCGAAGCCACGTTCGATGCGAGCATTTTCCGGCAGGTGCAATTTAATCTCGGCAAACCTCGAAGCGCATCCTCAAACCCAAGCAACTCGAGCGTCAATTTTCAATCGGATTCGCCAGGCAATGTGGATATCATCGTCAAGCGCCTGCAGGAATTGCAAGGCCGCAAGCGCGCCATTCCACGCAAACGATAACCCCATTGATGGGTTTCCGGCAATTCCCCCGCCCCCGGAAATTAATCCCTGATTTCGCTCGCTTCCCTCCACCGCTTCCATTTGCTAAACTGTCATCCGCATGGCATTTGATTCCTTTCGTGATTTTGTAAACCAGCTGGAAGCTGAGGGTGAACTGCGCCGTATTTCCGCGCCCGTGGCCACCGAGCTGGAAATTACCGAGATCGCTGACCGCGAAATGAAAAAGCCCGGCGGCGGCCAAGCACTGCTGTTCGAACGACCCACCGTCAACGGCGAGCCCAGCCCCATCCCACTCGCTATCAATACCTACGGCAGCGAAAAACGAATGGCGATGGTTCTCGGCCGCGACAGTGTCGAAGATGCCGCTGCCGAACTCAACAAACTCGTCAAAGCCAAGCCGCCCACCACTCTTGGAGAAACCTTCAACCTTCTCGGCACCGCCCTCGACCTCCGCCATGCCAAGCCAAAGAAAGTAAACAGCGGTCCGTGCAAAGAGATCATTCACAAATTTGAGGAGACAGGAGACAGGAGACAGAATCCCTCAACCCTCAACTCTCAACTCTCAACCCTCCTAAATTTCCCAATTCAGCAGTGCTGGCCTCAAGATGCCGGACGTTTCCTCACCCTCCCCTGCGTCGTCACCCACGACCCCGACACCGGCGATCGCAATCTCGGCATGTATCGCATGCAAATTTTTGACGACCAAACCACTGCGCTGCATTGGCAGTTACAAAAAGTGGCCGCCCGCCACGGTCGTCGCTATTATGAAAAGGGCGAACGCATGCCCGTCAGCGTTTTCCTTGGCGGCGATCCTGTTTATGCCTTCTGCGCCAGCGCGCCGTTGCCCGATGGGCTGGACGAATTGCTGCTCGCCGGTTGGCTGCGTAAAAAATCAGTGCCATTGATCAAATGCGAAACCAACGATCTTGAAGTGCCTGCCGATGCGGACATCGTCCTCGAAGGCTACGTGGACCCCACCGAACCCCTGCGCGACGAAGGCCCCTTTGGCGATCATACCGGCTACTACACTTTGCCCGAGCCTTACCCCGCCTTTCACCTCACCGCCATCACCCATCGCAAGGACGCCATTTACCCCAGCACCATCGTCGGCCAACCACCGATGGAGGATTTTCATCTCGGCGGCGCCAGCGTCCGGCTCTTTTTGCCAATCTTGAAAATGAATTTCCCAGAGTTGGTTGATCTTGCATTGCCCGCCGAAGGCGTCTTCCACAATCTTGTTTTTGTCAGCATCAAAAAAACCTACCCCATGCAGGCCTATAAAATCATGCACGGCCTTTGGGGCGCGGGCCAAATGATGTTCGCCAAATACATCATCGTGGTCGATGAAGATGTGAACGTGCACGACACCAGCGAAGTCCTCTTCCGCCTCGGCGCCTGCACCGATCCCCAGCGCGACGCTCTCTTTTCCCGTGGGCCCGCTGACGTCCTTGACCACGCCACCACTGAAATGGCCATTGGCAGCAAATTGGGCCTCGACGCCACCCACAAACTTCCCGGCGAATCCGGCTTCCACCGCGAGTGGCCACCGATCATCAAGATGGATGAAGCCGTGAAGAAAAAAGTCGACTCTCTTTTAGGCAACCAATAAAACGAATCAACTAATCCGTATGCGTAAACTACTCATCACCACCCTCTTGTTTCTCACCGCGTGGAGCTCTCAAGCCGCCAAGCCCAACATCCTCATCATCCTCGTTGACGACCTTGG
>CAUZWB010000251.1:0-4258 GCA_963583525.1 Verrucomicrobiia bacterium
TCGCCTCGGGTGTTGTCGACGAGATGGAAACGCGCAATACGGCGCAGCAAACTTTGAGGCACTTGGCCCTTCACCAGCGCGGCGTGTTCGTCTGCGCGAATCCACAAATTGTCGCGGCCGAGTGAGGATTGGAAAATGCGGCGGAATTCGTTGTCCGTTTTTTCATATCCGCCGAGCACCTTGGAAGTCACACGCACCACGAGCCCCCCCTTGGGCGGTTGCGGATTGTAACGCGCATCTGCCGCGCCCTTGGCGATGGCGGCCACCTTCACGGGCCGATGCTTTTGCAGCGAGCCCTTCATCATCCGCAGCACGCGCTCGGCACCGCGGTTATTGGTGTACGCCAGCAAACGGCCGGAGGCATCGGCGCTGAAAAGCCCCTGCGTGGTGCCGCGCCCCACCTTGCGCGGACTTTGGTTGGCGATCTTTTGGTAGAAGCGGCCTTCGTTGTCCTGCTGCCGACGCTGATACGCCTGATCGATGGCCACGGGGATGAAACGCGTTTGCAGCAGCTTCACGATGGCGGGATTGGCAAAGGTCGACTCACGGTCGAGCACGCCATTGTTTCACGTGCACCCCAGCGGATGCCCGTCCATCGCCCAGATAAAAATCGGCTTCCCCTCCCGCGCCGCCGCAGCCTGCGCATCGAGTACTGAGGTCTTCCACGGGATGGTGCGCCACGTGGCCTTGGGATTCGGCTGCAACTCGCGATGCAGTTTCTGAAACTCCGCCTCCGTCAACCCGAAGGTGGCATGGACAAAAATAAATGAAACAAGCCAAAGCGCTTTCATGCGCTAAAGATGACGCCTTATGTTAAATGGGGCAAGGACTTGTTGCGCTTTTCGAGGAGTGAAGCGCAACTACTTCACGCAATGCTCGGCGAGGGCGATGGCTTTGATCATGGCTTTGGCTTTGTTGACGGTTTCTTCGAATTCGGTTTCGGGCACGGAATCGTTGACCCAACCGCCGCCGGCTTGGACGTGGGCTTGGCCGTCTTTTAACAACGCGGTGCGGATAGTGATGCAGCAGTCAAGATTGCCGTTGAAGCTGAAGTAGCCGACCGTGCCGCCGTAGGGGCCGCGGGTGGTTTGCTCGAGTTCGGCGATGATTTGCATCGCACGAATCTTGGGCGCGCCGGTGAGGGTGCCGGCTGGGAACGTGGTGCGCAGGAGATCGTAAGGCGTTTTGTCGGCGGTGAGTTTGCCGGTGACGCTGGAGACGATGTGCATCACGTGGCTGTAACGCTCGATGATCATGAGGTCGGCAACTTGCACGCTGCCGTATTCGCAAACGCGGCCGATGTCGTTGCGGGCGAGGTCCACGAGCATCACGTGCTCGGCGCGTTCTTTGGGGTCGGCGAGCAGATCTTTTTCGTGCGCTAAATCTTCGGCGGGCGTGGCACCGCGCGGGCGCGTGCCGGCGATGGGGCGGATTTGCACTTCGCCTTCCTCGCAACGCACGTGAATTTCCGGCGAAGCGCCGACCAGCGAAAAGCCATCGAGCTCGAGCAGAAACATATACGGCGAAGGATTGATGGATCGCACGGCGCGGTAAATATCCAGCGGATCGGCCGTCACCTTGGTGGAAAAACGTTGCGAACCGACCACTTGAATGATGTCGCCCGCGCGAATGTATTCTTTGCTTTTGGCAACGTTGGCAAGGAAATCGGCCTTGTCCATATTGGATTCAAACGCGGCGGGCGGTGGATCGGCGGTGAGCGTCACGGCGCGGTGTTCGGTCGGTTGTTCGAGCAGTGAGACGAGGCGTTCCACTTCATCAACCGCGTCTTCGTAAGCGTCCTCCGGTTTTGCGCCGTCCTCGATGATGGCGTTCACGAGAACCGTCACCGTCTGCCGCACGCGATCGAAAATCAAAAGCTCATCGGCGATCAAAAAATACATCGTCGGTGTGCCCAGCTCGTCCTTGGGCGGACGCGGCACTACCGGTTCCACGTCGTGAATAAATTCGTACCCCACAAACCCCATCGCGCCACCGGTAAACCGCGGCAACCCCGGCAAATCCACAGGCCGATATCGCCCCAAAACTTTTTCCACCACTTCGAGGCCGTCGCGCACATTGCCCTCTCCAGCCTCGCGACTCACCGTGTACGTCGCCGTCACTTTACCGCCTTCGACCACTTGCACTTGATCGCCATCCTGCCGAATGATCCCGCGCGGGTTGCAGCCCACAAACGAGTACCGGCTCAAATGCTCGCCGCCCTCCACGCTCTCGCACAGAAACGCCTCACCATCGGACCGAATTTTGCGATACGCCGAAAGCGGCGTCTCGAAGTCCGCCAGAATTTCGCGATACACCGGAATCAAATTGCCCTGCTCCACGTGCTGCAAAAACTCCTCGCGCGAGGGCGTGATGTGCGGAGAATCGCTCACGATTTTTTGCCGTACATTTCCTCCGGATCAATCAACCGCTCCTCGGTGATTTCCGATTCCCCCTCCTTCACCGACGTAAAGAAACAGCTCTTGTATCCTTCGTGACACGCCGCTCCGATTTGCTCCACTTGGATCAGCAGCGTGTCGCCATCGCAATCATAGGCCACGTCCTTCACTTGCTGCGTGTTACCGCTGCTCTCGCCCTTCATCCAATACTTCTGCCGGCTGCGGCTCCAGAAATGCGTCTTGCCCGTCTCGAGCGTACTCTGGATTGAATCCGCATTCATCCAAGCCATCATCAGCACGCGCCCCGAGCCTTCCTCCTGCACAATCGCCGGAATCAGCCCCTGCTCGTTAAATTTCAAACTGTCGATAAAAGACATGCGCCGAACTTAACCACAGAGGCACAGAGAGCACAGAGAAAAAATTTAACCGCCTAAAACTAGAACCTCCCCTGACCGTAAGTCCTGCAACGCCTTTCGCAAATCAGGAATCAAAGGCAAAATGTCATCAATGGAATTGGATGGCACCCTCAACACAACAACGCCAAAGGACAGGGTTTCGATTGATTGCTGACTGGGAAGATTTTTGTCGACCGTTACCAATGCATCGAACTGTCCGATCGCATCGATTTCACGAAGCAATTCGCCATTGCTTATCCCCGCCCAACCCACACCGGGAACCGTTTGCACTTCGTGCTCCGGCAATTGAAGCCGCAAACGAGCCGGAACGCATTCATCCAGCAGAACGCGCATCAGCTCGCCGCGAGAAATTGTTTGCTGGATTGCTCAAGAAACGCCACTGCCTGCTCCCTTCTTACCGTGGGAAAGTCTTCCAAAAACTCATCCAATGAATGGCCGTCAGCAAGGTAGTCCGAAAGGCTCCTCGCCGGCACGCGCGTGCCCACAAAGACAGGCGTGCCGCTTAAAATATCCACGTCGCTGTGAACCACATTGTTGTCCATAGCGAAAATATACCACAGAGGCACAGAGAACACAGAGAAAAAACTCCATCCACTCTGTGCTCTCTGTGCCTCTGTGGTAAAAAAAATCAAACCACCCGCACCGGAATATCCGCCTTGGCCAGATGCGCTTTCACTTCGTCGACGGTGAATTCCCCGAAGTGGAAAATGCTGGCGGCGAGGACGGCGTCGGCTTGACCTTGTTTTAGCACGTCCACCATGTGATCGAGATTGCCCGCGCCGCCGCTGGCGACGATGGGGACGCCGACGCTCTCGCTGATGCGGCGGGTGATCTCGATGTCGTAGCCGGCTTTGGTGCCGTCGGCGTCGATGCTGTTCAAAACGATTTCGCCCGCGCCGAGGGCCACGGCTTCGCGCGCCCATTCGACGGCGTCCAACCCGGCTTCCTTGCGGCCGCCGTGGGTGAAGACGCGCCATTGGTCGGCGCTGGTTTTTTTGGCGTCGATGCTGACGACGATGCATTGGCTGCCAAATTTCTCAGCGCCTTCGCGGATGAGTTCGGGCGTGGCAATGGCGGCGGAGTTGATGCTCACTTTGTCGGCACCGGCTTTGAGCATCGTGCTCATGTCCTCCACCGTGCGGATGCCGCCGCCGACGGTGAGTGGCATGAAGCACTGATCGCCCGCGCGCTCGATGACGTCCACGATGGTCTTTCGTTCGTGCGCGCTGGCGGTGATGTCGAAAAACACCATCTCATCCGCGCCCTGATTATTATACTCCAGCGCCAACTCGACGGGATCGCCCACGTTGCGCAGCTCGCCCGCCTCGGCTTTGCCGAACTGCACGCCGCGGGTCACTTGTCCGTCGTGAACATCGAGGCAGGGAATGACGCGTTTGGCTAACATCCTAAAAGCGCGGCGAGATTAGCGGCGGGATGAGGCCGTCA
>CAUZWB010000252.1:0-4254 GCA_963583525.1 Verrucomicrobiia bacterium
CACCACCGGCATCACCTATCGCATCGCTAATCGCTTTGCCGATAAACGCCGCATTGGCCATCACGAAAAAACCCGCAAAGCAAAAAACAAAGCCAAAGGCGGAAAAGAATTCGGCCCGCTGCGCACCTTTCATGTGCGCCCCCCCGCCGCGAATAAAAAGCAACGCACCTTCACCGGCCCCATTATACTGCTCACCCACGGCGCGTCCTACAGCGCCGCCGATCTGTTCGCAATGATCATGCTCGAGTTACCTCACGTAAAAATCATCGGGGAACCCACCAACGGAATTTTCTCAAACATGCTCGAGCGCAAACTCCCCAACGGCTGGAAATACACCCTCTCATTCCAAGTCAATTACACCGCCAAAATGGTATGCCTCGAAACCAAAGGCGTCCCCGTCCACGTGCAAGTCCTCAACAAACGCACCGACCTAAAAACCGGCATCGACCCCCTCGTCACCCAAGCGCTGGAAATGCTCACCGCAAAAAAAGTGCCGCAGCCCAAATAAATCAATCCGTCACCCGATGCGTTTTGTGGATGGCCGCCTGGGCGGTGCACTTGATTAGAATCTCGTCGATGCACACATGCGGCGGGCGCGTGGCCATCCACACCATCGCTTCGGCAATGTCCTCGGCCACCAATGGGTCGAGCCCCACGTATGGTTTGTCAGCCAATGCTTCATTGCCTTTAAAACGGACGATGGAAAACTCCGTCAACGCCAAGCCGGGGTCGAGCGTACCCACGCGCACGCCGGTGCCGTTGAGTTCCAGCCGCAACGTTTGTGTGATCGACTTCTCCGCCGCCTTCACGCCGCAATACACCGAGCCATATTCATATGCCACGCGGCCGGCGATGGAGCCGATATTGATGATCGTACTGCCGGGGTTCTCCACCATCAACGGCAGGCACGCACGCGTCACGCGCATGAGTCCCAGGAAATTCGACTGCACCATCGCCTCCCAATCCGCGTCCTTCCCGTCGGCCACCGTGTCCATCCCGTGTGCGCCACCGGCATTGTTCACCAGTACATCAAGCTTGGGCGTCAACGGTTTTAGCCAATCGACGAAAGCATTCACGCTCTCGGTGCAAGCCACGTCCAATTCATGAACATGCGCCGAGGCTGCACCGGCCTGTTCGCATTCGGCAGCGACTGATTCGAGCCGATCCGCGCGCCGCGCGCCAAGGACGAGATGCGCCCCTTCGCGCGCAAAGTGCCGCGCGCCTTCCGCGCCAAACCCCGCCGAAGCGCCGGTGATTAAAATCCATTTACCCTTGAGAGAAGTGTTCATGCGTGGGCTTGTTGTACCTTCCCGACCGAAAGAGTCAAAACTTCTTCGTTTAGAATGATAACCAAACGTTTGCACCGTGCCGGGTCTGCGCTACCATTCACACATGCAACGCCTCGCCATACTATTATCTGTGTTCATCGGTGTCATTTATGTCTCTGCACAAGCCGTCGAGCGGCCGATTGCCACGTTTTCCATTGTTGCCTTTGACCCCGCCACCGGCGAATTGGGCGTGGCGGTGCAGAGTAAATTTTTCAGCGCGGGTTCGGTGGTGCCGTGGGCGAAGGCGGGGGTGGGCGCGGTGGCCACGCAATCGTGGGCGAATATTAAGTACGGCCCCGACGGGCTGGCGTTGCTAGCCAAAGGCAAATCACCGGCAGAGGTGGTGGAGGCGCTGACCAAGCCCGATGCGCGTCGTGATTTTCGGCAGCTCGGCATCGTGGATGCCAAAGGCCGCGCCGCCAGCTTCACGGGCAAACGCTGTATGGATTGGGCGGGGCACGTGACGGGAAAACATTTTACCGCGCAGGGAAATATCCTGGCCAGCGAGGCGGTGGTGAAAGACATGGCGGCGGCATTTGAAAAAGCACGCAAGACGCCCAAAACCGAACTGGCCGATTGGCTGGTCGCCGCACTCGAAGCCGCTCAAGCCGCCGGTGGCGACAAACGCGGACGGCAATCCGCCGCGCTGTTGGTGGTGCGCGAAAAGGGCGGCTACAGCGGCGCCAATGACCGCTACATCGACCTGCGCGTGGCCGATCACAAAACGCCCATTCAGGAACTCGGCCGCCTGCTCAAACTACACAAATCATTTTTTCGGGAACGACATTTGGCCCGGCCCAAGTAAACAATGGAATAGCCATTGCGCGAAGGTGACGCTTCTGCCAACCTTCGCCAATGAAACGCATCTTCCATTTCCTCACCCTCACCCTCATAGCATTCGCTACAAGTGCGGCGGAGAAACCCACGCTGTGCGTTGGCCATTATCATTCCGAAGCGGATGCCGTGAAACAACTCGCACGACTCGCGTCCACGCATTCCACCCTCGCCGAATGGAAAACCCGCGCGGCGGCCGTTCGGTTGCAAATTCTCACCGGCGCAAAGCTTAATCCGTTGCCCAAACGCACACCGCTCAAGGCCATCATCAAAAACAAACGCACCTACAACGGCTACACCGTGGAAGCCGCCGCCTTCGAAGCCCGACCCGGATTTTTTGTTTATGGAAATCTGTATCGGCCACTGGACAGAAAGGGGTTCAAAGGCAAACGCCCCGGCATTCTTTGTCCACACGGCCATGCGCGCGGCCCCGCTGGCGGTCGGTTGCGGCCGGATCAGCAACATCGCTGCGCCACACTCGCGCGCATGGGTGCGGTGGTGTTTTCGTATGACATGATCGGCTTCGGCGATTCGGAGCATCTCGGCTGGAGTCACAAACATCCGCAAGCGCTCACGCTGCAAACGTGGAGCAGCATTCGGGCGCTGGATTTTTTGGAGAGCCTGCCGGAAGTGAATGCGAAACACCTTGGCGTCACCGGCTGTTCCGGCGGCGGCACGCAGACATTTTTGCTAACAGCGATTGACACGCGCGTGGCGGTGAGTGTGCCGGTGGTAATGGTGTCCGCCCATTTCTTTGGCGGCTGCCATTGCGAGAGTGGGATGCCCATTCACAAAACCGCCAAGCTGGAAACCAACAACGCCGAGATCGCCGCACTCGCAGCGCCGCGCCCGTTGAAGCTCATTTCCGTGGGCGGCGATTGGACGAAAAATACGCCCAAAGTGGAGCACCCATTCATCCGCAACATTTACGAATATTACGGCGCGAAGGCCAAGGCCGAGAACTCGCACTTCGCGAAGGAAGGCCACGGCTATCAATTTTCTAAACGACAGGCTATGTATCCGTTCATGGTGAAACATCTCGGCCTCAACGCCAAAGGTGTGCTCGATCCAAAAACCAGCAAATACGATGAAAACAAAAACACCCTCGAGAAAGTCGAAACCATGCGCGTCTTCAATTCATTGAAGGATATGCCGGAGCACGCACTCAAGCCGGGTGCGTTGGTGACATTCAAATGACGTGGCAAGGTAGGGCGTGCTCTCCGAGCGCGCCACGGCGATTTCGGAGAAACCGCCCTACCGGCTTTCAACCCGATACAACGCCTTGTCAGTTCGCAAAATCAACGCGTTGCCGTCCACCGCCGCACTGGCCATGTGTTGGCCCTTGAGTTTATTTTTGGCGAGGACTTTAAAAGTTTTGCCGGCTTGCAGGACGGTGGTGATTCCTTCGCGGCTGTGGAAATAAATTTTGCCGTTTGAGAATGTCGGTGAAGCGGAGTAATTGCCACCAATGCGTTCGACCCAATGTGGTTTGCCAGTGTGGGCATTGAGACAGGTGATGAGGCCGCCACTTTCGGTAATAAAATACAACTCATCGCCCACAAGCAAAGGCGAAGGTTGGGTGGAAACACTGCGTGCGTAGCTCCACGCGATATCCGGCTTGGCAGTTTTTTCATAACGCACGGCCAAAATCTTGGCTTTCATGAATCCAGTGCTCATAAAAATCATACCGTGGCCGGTGACCGGCTTTGGCACGATGGAAAAACCCAAACCGCCATACTCTGTTTTCCAGAGTTCTTTGCCGGTGGCGGGATCGTAAGCGTAAAGCCAGTTGGAACCGGGCGAAAACAATGTGGGCTTGCCATTAATTTCCTGAATCAGCGGCGTGCCGTAGGATTTTTTAAGCTGCGGGTTTGCATGCATTTTACCACTGCGCGGGGTACGCCATTTTTCGTGGCCGGTTTTTTTGTCGAGCGCCACCACAAATTGTTGGTCGCTACCATCCATATGGAAAATTAATAAATCCTTCCAAAGCACCGGCGTGCTGCCGGGGCCGTTCTCGTGGTTGACCCAAAGTTTTTCATTGCGCCACGCCACCTTGGCCGTCTTGGTATCAATGCACACGGTGCCGTAC
>CAUZWB010000253.1:0-4246 GCA_963583525.1 Verrucomicrobiia bacterium
CCCAAGATTCTCGAGCGAGAGATTGCCCTTCTTGGTTTCGTTGTCGTGGCAATCGAAACAATGGCTGTCCATGAAGCCTTGGGCAAAGTTTTTGAAATTGCCGCGAGGCGTTTCGCCGGGCGTGTATATGTCCGCAGCCTGAGCCGCCGTTCCGTGTACGGCCAAGACTGCCACCCCGAGGGTGAAGGTCAGCCGGTTCATGCGAGAATCTCTTTGAGCGGGCCGGTGCCGGAATCAAATTTGGCAGCCATCTTCTCGGACATATTGAAGCGGTCGACCTCGACGCCGGACGCGCGAAGGATGGACGTGTACAGCGCGTTGAGCGGGCGTTTGCCGGCCAGCTGCGTGAAGCAACCGGTCTTGAACGCACCGTCGTAATTGCCCAGCAGCATCACCGGCCAGTTTTTGCCGGAGGTGTGCTGATAATCCGCGTTGTTGCTGGTGTAGACGATGAGCGTGTTGTCCATCATCGTGCCGCTGCCTTCGGGCACGCTCTCCAGTTCCTGCATGAGCTTCACCAACATGCGACTGTTGTACTGGCGAATCTTGATCCAGATCGGATTGTTCGGCTGCTTCATGTGGCCGAGGTTGTGGCCCTGCTGCTCCACGCCCAATCCTTTCCACGCACCAAAAATCTCACCGCGGCCTGAGCCGATGGTGAGCACGCTGGTGATGCCCGACTTGAGCGCCGAGATGCCGAGATCCAATATGCGATCGTGCCAGTCGGTTTCAAATTCCGGATTCGAGTAGGCTTCGTCCACCTTGGGCGCAAACCGCCGCAGATGACTGGACACCTTGCCGAGGCGTTCACGCAGGCCGTTGATGTCGTTGAAGCCCTGAACATACTGGCCGTAGCGTTGCTTGTCCGTGCCGCGCAGCGAGCTGCCCTTGGCCGCGGCCAGTTGCTCGATGCGATCGAACATGCTGGAGCGCGCCTCATGGCTCTTGCGGATATCGCCCTGCGAAATGCCGCCGTACAGCATCTGAAATAAATGATTCGGATTCGAGTGCATGAAGATCGGCTGTCCCGCGCCGCTGGCCGAGAGATTCGCCACCGTCGGCTTGGCCTTCATGTTTTCCAGAGAATCCATGCCGATGCAAAGATGCGGCAGCAATGTTTCCGGCAACGCCTTGCTCAACTCGTAATCGATCGTGGGCCCGCTGGGCGGCACGCCATCGCTCCCGCGATAACCCCCGAGCGCACCAAAGAACGCACTGTGCGACGGGCTGGTGTGCATGCCGTGCAAACCGTTAATGATATGCAACCGCTCCTTGTACGGTTCCAGAGCCTTGATCGGCTCGGGCAATTTCACCTTGGCCAGCGAACCGCTGCTTTTCATGCCTGCGGGAATCGCCGTCGCCGGATCGAACCCTTGGTTCTGCATGAAGAAAATGACGCGCTTGGGCTGTTTCTTGCCGCCCGTCGCGGCCGCCTGCGCCAAGCCGGGCAACATCGTCGGCCCGGCAAATGCCGCAGCGGCAATTCCCTTGAGCACATCTCTGCGTGTAAGATTGTTTCCGTTCATGTCAGTCAATATTTTGGCGTTTGATCTCCTCTGGGTCAAATAAATTCAATGAAACTTAACCACGCAACTCTCTGTATTTCTCACTTATTTTTTACGATTAGGTTTCAGTTTCAATTTCTGGAATGTCTTCAAAAGCACTTTGCGCATCGCTGCCTCTTTGGGCCCATCCTGACCGATCTTTGAGGGGCGTTTTTCCAGCGGGTCCTTGGCCATGTGAAAAAGGCGACCATCATTATAGAGTTTCCAATCCTGATTGCGCACCCATTTGAGGCCGGAACTGCTTCCATCAGGTTCCACCCCGCCGGGCTTGGGTAACACCGCTTCCTCACAATAAGTAAAAGAACGCGGTGAGGCGCCTTTGCCTCGCAGGCGATTGGCGAAACTTACCCCGTCCAGATTGCGTCCGGCAGGAAGTGGAACCCCGGCCAAATCCAGAAAGGTCGGAAGCAAATCGCTGAAGTCCACAAGGTCATCGATTACCTGCCCTTCTTTAATGGTGCCCGGCCAATTGGCAATCATCGGCACGTTGGTGCCGGCGTTATTCAACTGCTTCTTGCCGCCGGGCACATCCCGTCCGTTACGTCGCGAGACGACGGGAACTTTGATGAGTTTTTTGCCCTCCGCACGAATGATGATTTCAGGCGGAGTCCCGTTGTCGGCCACAAAAAGGATGAGTGTTTTATCACGAAGTTTGAGGGCATTAAGTGCCGCCACCAACCGACCGACGGCGCGGTCCATTTCCGCAACCATTTCCGCATAGTTATCGTAACGACCGAACGGACCGTGAGGCACGGGTGTCTCCAAATCATCAGTCACCTCATGAGCAACCGCCATCGAGTAGTAAGCCAAAAAAGGCCGGTCCCGATTCGCCTTCATGAATTCGATCAAGCTGCGCACATAAAGATCGGGCCCATAATGGCCTAAGGTATCCGTCCGCACCTTGCCATTTTTATAAATCATCGGCTCATAAAATCTCGGCCCCTCGTGCCAGCCAAAGAGATCCCATTGGCCAAACCCCATGCGACGCGGATGAAGTGGATCGTCCTTAAGCAAACACAGCTGCCACTTGCCCGCGATGGCCGTTTGGTAACCGGCCTGCTGCAGATAATTTGAAAAAGTATGCGCTTCCTCTTTCTTCGGGTAATCGCCCCAAGTCACTTTACCATGCCTGAACGGGTATTTGCCCGACATCAAGGTCAGCCGCGAAGGATGGCAAACGGGCATGCTATAGGCATGGTTAAACTTCATCCCCGTCCGAGCCAGCTCATTGAGGTGCGGCGTCTGGTAGGATTGACCTCCGTAACATTGGAGCACTTCCTGCCCAACATCATCCGCAAAGATAAAGAGAATGTTGGGGCGATCCGCCGCATGAATCCAAGCGGCGGAAAAAACCAAGAACGTGATAAATGTGTTTTTCATTTTTTCATCCAAACCAAACCCCGCCACAACGGAGTGTCATTTTTTTGAACCGGCCCGGGCGAACTGCGGCCGTTACGAACGATGGTAGTGAGCTTGGCGGTGAGGCGTTTTGAGATGGCGGGGTTAGCCCTGATGAGGTTTTTAGTTTCGCCGGGATCCGTTGCTACATCATACAGCTCAGACTTGGCGCGCGCGGTTTGCATCACGAGTTTCCAATTGCCTTCGCGGATGGCGAATCGCCCTTGCGAACCGTGGTGCACCATCGCCACGCGCTTGGCCATACTGTTTTCCTTCACGCCGCGCAGCACGCGATAAAAACTGATGCTGTCCTCACCCGTATTTTCCGGCAAGCGTTTGCCGAGCATTTCGGCGACGGTCGCCAGCAAATCGGTTTGGCAAACGGGACGATTCCATTTTGAACCCGCCTTCACTTGCGCGGGCCAGCGAATCAGAAAAGGGACGCGATGGCCGCCTTCGTAAATGGAGCGTTTGCCTTCGCGGTAAATGCCGCTGCTGTGATGACCGAATCGATTGATCCGTTCGAGCCAAGTTTTTTCCGGGCCGTTGTCGCTGGTGAAAATGACCATCGTGTCCTTGGCCAGTTTTTGGTCATCGAGCCATTTCAAAATACGGCCGAGATGATGGTCCGTCTCGATCATAAATTCGCCGTACGCGCCAGCCTTGCCTTGGCCGCGAAATTGTTCCAGCGGAATCACCGGTTTATGCGGCGAGGTATACGGCAGATACAAAAAGAAAGGCTTTCCATCGCGAGCATCCGCCGCACGACCATCGAGCCACTTGAGTGATTGCGTGGTGAACCGGTCGAGGCATTCGACGTCCACAAAATCCGGCGCCACTTCGAGATCATTTGGCTTGCGCGGCTTAGCCTCGTAGGGCGGTTTGATTCGGTAATCGTTAATCGCAATCGCATTGGGTTTCTTACGCGTGAATTGCGTGGGCGGCACTTTCGCGTGACGTCCCTCAAACCACGCCAACACCCCGTAATTCATTGAGGCCGGGATGCCCCAAAAATAATCGAAGCCCTTGTCCAGCGGCATATCGCGCACCGGCTGCGTCCAATCGCGCTCACCCTTGGTGCCCGGAAAATCCATCCCCAAATGCCACTTGCCAACCATTGCCGTGGCGTACCCATTGTCGCCCAGCAACGACGCCAACGTCATCCGCCCATCTGCAATGAGGCACTTCCCCTCCGCGCCCATCACGCCGCGCTTCAGCGTGGTGCGCCAAGCATAACGCCCCGTGAGCAATCCATACCGCGACGGCGTGCAAACTGTGTCCGA
>CAUZWB010000254.1:0-4246 GCA_963583525.1 Verrucomicrobiia bacterium
GCGAGGGCGTTGAAGCCGAAAAGTTTTGCCTCAGGATAACACGCACAGTTGTGCGGCGGGGCGTAGGTCAATCCATTCGCGGGCATCACGCCGTAGAGGCAGCCGCCGCGGACCCAGTGATTGATGTCCCAGTTTTTTGTTTCGGGGTCGATGAACTCAATGCCGGTGCGCGAGGGCATCAGAAAATTATCCGTGGCCTTGGCGATGTAACAGCGGTGATGAAACCAATAGGTGTCCACGTTGGGAGGAATCTCGACCATCACTTTGCCGGTGCGCAGGTCGCGTCCGGTAAAGATACCGCTGTCGCGCCCGCTGGTGGTTGGCGCGCTCCACACCATCCCGCGCATCACGAGCAAATCCTCAGGCGATTGATAGCCGCCGCGTGCGTGAGGGGCTTCCCAAAGTTGCTTGCCGGTCTTGGCGTCGATGGCTTTCATCGTACGATCGCCGCCGGCGTACAGCACCACGCCATCATGGACCACCAGCTTGGGGCCGAAGTTGAAACGCACTACTTCCGGCAGAAACGATTTGCCCGCGCTCCACGCCACGTCGCCCGAGGAACGATTGAGCGCCACCACTTTTTCGCCGTCGTGAAAAAACACGCGGTCCTCATCGGCCGTCATCGTCAGCGGCGCGACCTTGCTGTTGTGGCCCCAAATGCGTTTGCCGGTCACCGAATCGTACGCCTTCACGTCGCGCTTCTTTTTGTTCCAAGCGAAGTCGCGCCGAACGCGCGCTTGGTCGCCGGTGTTATGAAACGGCAAAAACGAATTGAGTTCCCATTCCTCCGGACTCTCCAAAACAAAAACTTGCCCACCCTCGACAATCACTTCCTCTGCGCCTTTGCTGCCGGGCAGTTCGTGGATGAGTTCGCCGGTGGCAGCATCGAGCACGCTCACCGGTTCATCGACTCCGAGCGTGATGTACACCCGATCCTTCACGGCCACCAAACGCCGTGCCAATTGTGTCGGGCCGCTCTTCAGCGGCCACAAATGGCTGTGCCATTTTTTCATCGGCTTCTTCCAGAGGATTACCCCGTTGAACGCATCGCGCGCTACCAACGTCCACCGTGCGGGCAATTGGATCGAGACCCGCGAGCCTTCGTCCATCACATAAAAAACCCGCCCGCCCGACGACACTAACGCGCTCATACTCGCCATCCGGTCGTGGTGACGCGACCAGCGCGGACTGCCGAGCCACTGCAAATGCCGCGGCGGACCCACCACCGTGTCATGCGCCACCGCGTTGCCGCCGGCGTCGTGCAGGTAGTGCGTCCACTCGTCGATGTTTTTCGGCCGCGGCTTGGTCGTCGCTTTCCATTCGCCACCACTCTTTATATAGGCAACACCTTCCGGCGCGAGCACGCGCGTCACTTCCGCCATCGGCACGCCACCCAGATTTTCCGCCACCAACAGGTTCACCATATTGTCAATGTACGGCAGCCGATTCCCCGCGAGGCGGTCAATGGAAACCGCGCCGTACACGCCCGCCGCCTTCACCGCCGCCCGCGCCTTGGCCACATTAGCCGGATTGGCATCCAGCCCGTGCACAAGAAACCGGCTGTTCGACCGCAACGAGAGTGTGAATTTCCCATCGCCACAACCGAGGTGCACGACGAAACCGCCTTTGAGGTTGAGCGATTGGGGGATGCCCGGCGCGGCATGAGTTGTGGAAAGTAAAATGAAACCGGCCAACATAAGCCCGGCAAGAGTGCGAAGGGATTGCATCGGGCGAGTATGCCGCGCGGGCGGATTACCATCAAGGCCAAGTTGCGGAAAACCGTGCTTGTTTTTTGAACATTGGAATCCTATCTTCCGTCAACTGAACGCGCCGTTGGAATCACTGGCGAACGAAAGTTAACATGAAAAAAACACTCATCATCATGGCAGGATTTCTCACCACCCTCCTCGGCGCAGCGGACCTCAAGGTCGGCGATGCGGCTCCGGACTTCGCGCTCAAGGGCAGCGACGGTAAAACTTACAAGCTCTCCGATTACAAAGGCAAACAGGCGGTGGTGATCGCCTGGTTCCCGAAGGCATTTACCGGGGGCTGAACGGCCCAATGCAAGTCGTTCCGTGCGAACGGCAAAGAGCTGAAGAAATTTGATGCTGCCTACTTCACCGCCAGTTGCGATCCCGCCGACGGCAAAAAGGGCAACATCAATTTCGCCAAATCGCTGGAGCTGGATTATCCAATCTTGAGCGACCCGACAAAAAAGACTGCCAAGGCTTACGGTGTGGTGACCACACTTCGGCCCTTCCCGCATCGGTGGACTTTTTACATCGGCAAGGACGGCAAGATCCTGAAGATCGATAAAAAAGTAAAAGCCGGCCAAGACGGAGCCAATGCCGCCAAGGCATTGAAGGCACTTGGGATTGGCACGAATTAAACCGGATCATCAATTCAACAGAAAAGGCTCGCCAACCGGCGGGCCTTTTTTAGTGCGTTAGTGCGAAAACACATTAAATCAAATTACTTCTCGATGATCACAATTTCCTTAAACTCCACGTGCATTTTTTGTCCGCCGTGGAGTTGGAGGCCGATGTGACCTTTGCGCCGGCTCTTGTCATTTTTCAACTCCGTCGAAATCACGCCGTTGATTTTCACCACGATGTGGCCGCCGATGGCGCTCAGCTCGAGGTCGGTCCATTCGCCCTGTTTGTATTTGCGATTTTTGATGACCGCAGCCGTCGGCCGATGCACCCACGCGCGTCCGCCGGTTTCGTAGAGCCCGCCGGTCTCCTGCGAAGTGTCCACTTCCACTTGAAAACCATTTACGCTCACCGCGCTCTTCACGCGCTCGGCGCGGAAATAAAAACCACTGTCGCCGGCGTGCACGCAGAATTTTGCCTTCACGACAAAGTCGCTGTACTGCTTGTTTGTCAGCAAAATTCCATGCCTACGCTCGCTCTTCGGGCTGGTGCCGACGATGGCGCCGTCCTTCACTTCCCACTTGCCGCCCGGCGCAGGCGTCCAGCCTTTGAGTGTCTTGCCGTCAAAGAGCGGCTTGAAATCCGCCGCCAGCGCGGCGGTGGCCGAACATAAAATTGCGATGAGGTATTTCATTTTTTCAATTTCTCAAACTGTCTTTGGTGTGCGCCGGCAGAGCGAAGCGGCGACAGCGCTTTCAATAGCGGTGTCGCGCTGCGCTTGCCCCCGCACTCCAAAATTAAATCGTCCAGCCCTTGCGATAATCGCGGCGGATGTATTTGGCGGCCTCGGGGGCGTTGGTGGCTTTTAAGTTCTTTGCGTCCCACTGCAGTTTTTTGCCGACGCGGTACGCCACGCTGCCGAGCAGGTTGTGCTCGATGAGGCTGCCGGAGTATTCGAAGTTGCACGTGGTGGGCGCGCCGGTTTTGGCGGCGTGAATCCACTCGCGATGATGGCCCAGCGATTTGGCGATCCACTGCTTGGGCGCTTTGTGGCCGACGAATTTTTCCTTCGGCAGCAAAATCCGTTTGCCGTAATCGGCGAGCAGCATCCCTTTGTCGCCGACGAATAAAATTCCGTTAAACCACCGGCCCAAGTCCATGCCGGTGTTGATGTTTGGCCGGTCACGTTTGCTGCGGCCGCCGTGGTACCACACGACTTTTACCGGCACCTCCAGCGCGGCGCGGCCTTTGCGCGCGGCGTGTTCCCACGTGACACGCATCCACGGCGGACAAGCGACGGGATCGGCTTTCGGGCCGTGCGCTTCGCAAGTAAGCGGCGTTTTGAGTTCCAGCGCCCACCACGGGAGGTCGATGAGATGGCTGCCCATGTCGCCGAGCACGCCGTTGCCGTAATCCCAGCGGCGGTTCCAGTTGAGGTTGCCACCTTTCCAATAGCCTTGATTATGATAACGGTCGGGCGCGGGGCCCTGCCACTCATCCCAGTGAAACCAATCCGGCGGCGATTGCCGTTCGAGCACGGGCGCGCCAATGGGATTGATTGTGCGGCTGCACCACACATGCGCCTCGCGCACGGGGCCGATGGCGCCGCTTTGCACCAACTCAACCACGCGCCGATAATTATCCGTGGCGTGAATTTGCGTGCCCATTTGCGTGGCGACCTTTGACTTCGCAAACGTCTCCCGCATCACGCGCGCCTCGTGGACGCTGTGGGCGAGCGGTTTCTCGCAGTAGACGTGTTTGCCCGCGCGCATCGCCGCCACGGCGGCCAGCGCGTGGCAGTGGTCGGCGGTGCTGACGGTGACGGCGTCAATGGATTTGTCTTCCAACAATTTGCGCCAATCAAAATACGCCTT
>CAUZWB010000255.1:0-4244 GCA_963583525.1 Verrucomicrobiia bacterium
GAACTGTGATGTTTGGAGGTTAATCACTAAAATCGTTTCAGCACTGTCGCGATGCCAAGTGCCTCCCTTTCCAGTGAATCCCTGTGATGATAGTGCTGATCGAAACAGCGTTTTGAATGTCTTGGTGTCCATATCAAGGATCATAAGTTTCGATACTGTAGGTCCATTTTCCGCCATAGATGGGCTGTAATTCTTCCATGTACTTTGTAGCCTGGCGCTTTCCTTTTGCAATTGCCTTTGGGTTGTTCGGTTTTAGTTCGATTACATGGCGTTTTTCAAAATTAACCGCATCGGCGCGCCTTCCACTTGGGAGGGTGAACTCTTTTTGATAACTGGGGCCGGACTTCGTAGGAATCATCGGGGAACGCGTAGGCTTCAAAAATCAGTTCATTGACTGTATCTTGATATTCTTGCCAGCCAGAGTCACCGTCCTGAGGCGATTGCGCTACCGCGGGCTGAGCGATGGCCCAACACAGAAAAACAAATAAAAGCGAGTATAAGTCTTTCATTGAGAAAACCGTAGAGAGGAATAATGAAGAAATCAAGTCCTCGCGCCTCCGCCTGCGGCAACACTCGGCTGGACAGCTTCGGGTCAAAACCCCATAAGTGCCGCGCATGAAATTGCTGGCGATTGATCATGGGACGAAGCGGATGGGCATTGCGGGGAGCGATGCGTTGGGGATGATGGCGCATCCGCTGGAGTGTATTCCGGCGGAGCCGTTGGAGGCATTTTTGAAACGGTTAAAAGAAATTCTGGCGGAGCGGCAGACGGAGCAAATCGTGGTGGGCATGCCGCGGAATATGGACGGCAGCATCGGGCCGCAGGCATTGAAGGTGGAGGATTTTGTGGCGGTGCTGAAGAAGGCGGTGGCGATGCCGATTGTCACGTGGGACGAGCGGTTGACGAGTGTGGCGGCGAAGGATCGCTTGCGCGAGGCGGGCGTGAATGCGCGGGAAGCGAAAAAGAAAGTAGACGCCTCGGCGGCGGCGATTTTGCTGCAAGATTACATGGATAGTCTCTCGATGTGAAAATGGAAACCGTCAGCGAGGTCATTCGGTTCAAGCTTACGATCGCTTACGACGGCACGGGGTATGCCGGTTGGCAGTTGCAAAAAAATGCGGTGTCGGTTCAACAGCGCGTGGAGGAAGCGTTACGGAAACTTTTTCCCGGCGTGATTCGGGTGCATAGTTCCAGTCGCACGGATACGGGCGTGCACGCGATGGGGATGGCGGCGCACGTGGACATCCCGCGGGCGGAAATTGAAATGGATGCGCGGCAATTGCTGCTGGCGGTGAATGCGTTTTTGCCGGAGGACGTTCGGTTGAACGAGGTGCGAAAGGTGAGGGGGGATTTCCACGCGCGTTTTGATGCGAAGGAAAAGCAGTACCGATATGTGATTTGGAATCATCCGGCGATGAATCCGCTGTTGCGAAATCGCGCGTGGCAAATAGCGGTGCCACTGGATTTTGAGCGAATGCAAAAGGCGGCGAAGTTGTTTGTGGGCAAAAAAGATTTTCAATCCTTCGCCTCCGCGCACGAATACAAAATGGAAAGTACGGTGCGGCGCGTGACCGGTTGCAAAGTTTACCAACGTGGCAACGAGCTGGAGGTGGTGATCGAAGGCGAAGGGTTTTTATACAAAATGTGCCGGGGCATCGTGGGCACGCTCGTGCAAGTGGGCCAGCGGAAGCTGACGCAAAAAGACATTCGGGAAATTTTCCGCCAACGCGATCGTCAAGTAGCGGGGATGAACGCGCCGGCTTGTGGGTTGACGTTGTGTAAAGTTTTTTATTGAACCGAATTTCCAGTGCATATCGTTTTACTCGAACCTGAAATCCCGCCCAACACCGGCAACGTCGCGCGGCTGTGCGCGGCGACGCATTCGGTGTTGCACTTGATTGGGCCGCTCGGGTTTCGGTTGGATGACTCGCAGCTTAAGCGGGCGGGGATGGATTATTGGGAGCAGGTGGACTGGACGTTGTGGGAAAGTTGGGCATCCTTCGCAGGGAGCTTGCCGACGGACGCGCATTGTTGGTTTGTGGAGCAGGGTGGGGGGCAGCGTTATGACGCAGTTGATTTTGGGGCGGAAGATTACCTTGTGTTTGGTCGCGAATCGGCGGGATTGCCCAAGGCGTTGGTGGCGGAAAATGT
This sequence comes from Verrucomicrobiia bacterium, assembly GCA_963583525.1. GTDB lineage: Bacteria > Verrucomicrobiota > Verrucomicrobiia > Limisphaerales > UBA1100 > JACNJL01. Next base: position 2,153 of record CAUZWB010000255.1, read on the forward strand.
GGAGCGATGTCTCGAAATTCCGGTGCTAAATCCGCAGGCGCGATCACTGAATTTGTCCAACTGCGTGGCGCTGGTGCTGTACGAGGCGTTGCGGCAGCAGGGGTTTGGGGATGTGTAAATGACCAATGCCCAAAACCCAATACCCAAGGGATGCCCAAAAACCCAATGACCAAACTTGGGGTTTGAATCTTGGTTTTTCCTTGGGATTGGGTACTTGGGCATTGGTCATTTAGAATTCAGCATTGACGCCCCTCGCTCATCATATATCCTTCCCGCCGCCCTTTCGTTCTACGAGGGGCGCTCATTGCGAGTGACGGAGGGACTGGCCCGTTGATGTCACGGCAACCGATCGGAGCGACGGCTCCGGTGGCAGGTGCCAAATCCAGCCGATGCGAATCGGGAAAATGAGCTGGCACGTGAAGGTTTGCCCGCTCATTAAACGAGCGGGTTTTTTTATGCCCGCGCTATTTGGAAAAATTATGGCGAAGCTGAAAACACAGGGATTTATGAAGGCGCTGCAGTGCCGCGAGTGCGGGCGGGAATATCCGCTCGAGGCGCGGCACGTGTGCGAGTTTGATTTTGGGCCGCTGGAGGTGGTGTACGATTACGACAAAATCAAAACCAAACTTACGCGCGCGGCGATTGCGAAGCGGCCGCAAAGTATGTGGCGCTATCGCGAGCTGTTACCGGTGGCGAAGGCGCCGACGGTGGGTGTTGAAGTGGGCTTCACGCCGTTGATTAAGGCCGATCGGCTGGCAAAGCGGCTAGGCATTCGCGAGCTTTGGATTAAAAATGACGCGGTGAATTATCCCACGCTGTCGTTTAAGGATCGTGTGGTGAGCGTGGCCTTGAGCCGCGCGCGGGAGCTCGGCTACGAGACGGTGGCCTGTGCTTCGACGGGGAATCTCGCCAACTCCGTGGCGGCCAATGCGGCGGCTTCGGGGATGAAAGCGTTTGTGTTTATCCCGCACGACCTCGAAAAAGGCAAGGTGGTCAACTCGCTCATTTACGATGCGAATGTGATTTCCATTAAGGGGCATTACGACGAAGTGAACCGCTTGTGCGCGGAGATTGCCGGCAAATATAACTGGGCATTTGTGAACGTGAATATGCGGCCATATTATGCGGAGGGTTCGAAGAGCCAAGGGTTTGAAATTCTGGAGCAACTCGGCTGGAAAATTCCACGTCACACGGTTGTGCCGATGGCGTCGGGTTCGTTGCTCACGAAAATTCACAAGAGCTATCAGGAATTCATCAAGGTGGGGCTCGTCAAAAAATCCAACTACAGCGTGCACGGCGCGCAAGCTACGGGGTGTTCGCCCATCAGCGCGGCGTATCGCGAGGGGCAGGATTTTTTCAAGCCGGTGAAGCCGGACACCATCGCGAAGAGTTTGGCGATCGGCACGCCGGCGGATGGATTTTATGCGCTCAAAGTTTTCAAGGAAACCGGCGGCGCATCCGATGATGTGACGGATGACGAAATCCGCGACGGCATCAAAATGCTGGCCGAGACCGAAGGCATATTTGCCGAAACCGCCGGTGGCGTGACGGTGGGCGTGGCCAAGAAACTCATTGCCAGCGGGGCCATCCCGGCCGATGATTCCGCCGTGCTGTGCATTACCGGCAATGGGCTGAAGACGCTTGATGCCGTGGAAAACCACGCGCGCAGCACCCGCAATATCAGTCCCAGCCTGCGCGAGTTTGATGCGCTACTGGATCGTGACAAAACGTTAATCACAAAATAATCCGCAAAAATTTATGCCAGTTCAAATTCGAATTCCCACCCCGCTGCGCAAGCTCACCCACGTCGAGGAAGTGGTGGAGACCAGCGCCGAAACCGTTGGCACCGCCATCACCGATCTCGAGAGCCGTTACCCCGGCATTCAGGAACGCCTCCTCGATGACGAAGGCCAAGTACGCCGTTTCGTGAACGTGTATGTCAACGAAGAGGACATCCGTTTCCTGCAGGAAAAAGACACGCCCCTCAAAGACGGCGACGAAGTCAGCATCATTCCGGCCATTGCCGGCGGTTAAATTATGGCTGCAAAAAAGAAAAAAGCGGTGAAGAAAAAAGCCGCCAAAAAGAAGGCTG
>CAUZWB010000256.1:0-4243 GCA_963583525.1 Verrucomicrobiia bacterium
GGTTTTTGGGGGGGATCGCTCATTTGAGCTCGTGAATCTTGATATTGCGGAAGTAGAGGTTGTTGGGCTCGCCGTGGTCCTGCAGGCCGATGTAGCCCTCGAGCGGGCGGTCTTTCACCGGAGTTTTATCCAGTTGAATGTCGACGATCTGTTCTCCGTTCAGTTTCACCAGCAAGTGGGATCCTTTGCAGGTCACGATCATGGTGTTCCATTCTCCGGGTTTCTTGGACATGTTTTTGGAGGGACCCACCGTACGAATGATGCCGCCATGATCGTGTGGCCCCACTTTTGCCTTGCCGAATGAATCGAGTACTTGCGCCTCAATACCGGTCTCCACAGGGTTGTCGCGGTCGCGCACGCGAAAGTAAATGCCGCTGTTACCCTTGGGCGGGTACTTGTATTCCACGTGCAGCACAAAATCCTTATAAGTGCGCTTCGTCCAGAGGTAGGCCTTGTAACGTTGCCAGCCCTTTTCGCCTTTGCGCGGTTGGATGAGTACTGAGCCGTCCTTTTGCGGGAGCCAGTTTCCAGTGGTCTGCCAACCGGTGAGGTCTTTGCCGTTGTAGAGGGTTACCCAATTTTTCTCATCGGCGTGGCCGAAGAGTGTGAGGGAAAAAAGCGTGGCGAGTATTAGTTTCTTCATGATTGGTATCTACTTGAGTTCAATGATTTCCAAATTGCGCCAGCAGACTTCGAAGGGGCCGGCGTTTTTGCCGATGCCGTGCACTTGCAGGCCGATGAAACCTTTTGGATGGCTCTTAAATTTTGCTTCATCGGTGAGGTCGGAGATTTGTTTGCCGTTGACCCACACTTGAATGCGCGCGCCCTGCGCGAGCACGCGGAAGGCGTTCCACTCGCCGTCCTTAAAATGCTTGTGCGGTTTGCGTTTGTCCGCGGGCGTCATCCAGCCACCGGCGGCTTCACCGTAAATGTAACCCGCCTCCGCGCCGTTCGCGCCGCTGGCCTCGATCTCCACTTGCGGGCCATTCACGCGCCCCTTGGGGCCGCCGCGGGTTTGGGAGCGGATTTGCACGCCGCTGTTGAGCTTGTTGTCCACCTTCACTTCAAACTTCAAATCAAAATTGCCGTACAACTTGTCCGAGCACAAAAATGAATTTGGGCTGCCCGTTTTCGTTTTGCCGATGATGATTCCTTGCTCCACGCGATACGTGGCCGTGCCGTTGAGCTGCGTCCAGCCCTTGAGCGTTTTGCCATCGAAGATGGGCGTGTAATCCTTGTCCTTTGCCAAAGCGGAAAAGGTGAGGGTCAATAATATAACAGAAGTAAGGAAGTGCTTGGTCATGAGAAAAATTCTGGCCTCACAGCTGCCGTTCGTCAATACCCGAAATGTGCTTTCGCGCTGCGTTATCGACAAAACCTCAGTCACCCACTAAAACTGCCTCACCGAATTTATGGACAGCACGATTTTTTGTGGCGGGATTCCCGCCTTGATGACGCCTTGCGGCGAGGATCGCGCGCCGAACACTGCCGCGTTGGTGCGCAAGGCGCAGGAACTAATGGGCGCTGGGATGAACGCCGTGGTGTACTGCGGCTCGATGGGTGATTGGCCGTTGCTTACCGATGCCCAACGCCAAGCCGGCGTGGCCGCGCTCACGGAGGCCGGCGTGCCGGTGATCGTGGGCACAGGCGCGGTGAATACGCGCACCGCAGCCGCCCATGCTGCGCACGCGCAGGAGATTGGCGCGCGGGGGTTAATGGTCATCCCGCGATTGCTTTCACGCGGCACTTCGCCTGCAGCGCAGCGCGAGCACTTTGCGGCCATCCTTGGTGCGGCACCGGAACTGCCCGCAGTGATTTACAACAGCCCCTACTACGGCTTCGAGACCAAGGCGGATTTATTTTTCGATTTGCAGGGTGAGTTTTCAAACCTCGTTGGCTTTAAGGAATTCGGTGGAGCGGAGGCATTGAGCTACGCCGCCGAGCACATTACCAGCCGCGACGAAAACCTCGTGCTGATGGCCGGCGTGGACACGCAAGTGTTTCACGGTTTTGTGAATTGCGGCGCTCGCGGTGCTATCACCGGCATCGGCAACTGTCTCCCCACCGAAGTGCTGCACTATCTCAAGCTCTGCGAACGCGCCGTCGCTGGCTGTGCGCGCTCACGCGCGTTCGCCCGTGAACTCGAGCAGGCGTTGCAAGTCCTCTCCACCTTCGACGAAGGCCCTGACCTCGTGCTCTATTACAAACACCTCCTCGTCCTGCTCGGCGACAGCGACTACGAACATCACTTCAACGAGACTGACAAACTCAGCGAAAGCCAAAGCAAATACGTCGAAGCACAGCTAAAAGTTTTCCAAAACTGGTGGGCCAATTGGGAAGGGAAGAAATAAGCCGTGGGTGAGTAGAGGGTGAGTTGGAATTGGAGACCCTCGTTGAACCGGTGTTTTTGTAAAACAGGCCAAAACGGCTACTTCTTGCTGAAAACAGGCTTTTATGACGTACGTCACGAGAGGGGGGACGTTGTGCATATCTGTCGTGACGTACATCACGAGAGGGGGGATGGAGTGCATTTGCGGCGTGCAGTACGGCACGAGCGGGGTGGCATTGTGCATATCTGATGTGGCATGCGGCACAAACAGGGTGGCGAAGTGCAGCAGTCTCGTGGAGCAATGGAGATCATTCATGTAGCATGGAGGACGTCGAAAGGATTTGCCTGCTCAACGCTCACAATCCACGACATCAAGCGATACTAATTCCAAAATCAACCGGGCCGTGTGGATGGATATCCCCGTGGCGAATCTCGATCGTCCATTCGGGTTTGTCGATGAGTTCCCACGCGCTATTGAAACAATGCGCGGAGAAATATTGATGGGCTTTGGCGGAATCGAAGTCGGGCATGGCGTGCCCGTTGGTTAGCTTGCCTCGGGCGCGTTTTCAAGAAAATCCACCTGGCCGGTTTCGATGGAGTATTCGGCGCCTACGATTTGGAGGTCGTGGTTTTGTACGAGGTTTTCGAGGATGGCGGAGCCGTGGCGGAGTTGGTCGACGGAGGCGCGGACGTTGGCGAGCATGGCGTCGTGCAGCAGCTCGTCATGGTCGCGGCCACTGCCGTTGGCGAAGAGGGGCTCGACGGAGGGGCGGATGCGGTCGACAATGGAGGCGAGGTTGGGCGAGTGGATTTCGTTAGGATTTTCGAGTTCCTCGACCGTGGCCTCAATGGCGGCGCAGTTGGAATGGCCGAGCACGACGACCAGCCGCGTGCCGTAGCGTTCGGCGGCGAATTCGATGCTGCCTACTTGCGAGGGGGCCACGATGTTGCCGGCCACGCGAATGACAAAGAGGTCGCCGAGGCCGTGGTCAAAGACAATCTCCAGCGGCACACGGGCATCAGAGCAGCCGAGCACGATGGCAAAGGGCTCATGGCCTTCCATCACTTCGCTGCGGCGTTCGCGATTGGTGAGGTCTTTCACCACGCGTCCACCGGAAACAAAGCGTTGGTTGCCTTCCTTGAGTTGCTGAAGTGCTTCGGTGGCGGTAATCATCTCCGTCGCGAAGCTAACCCACGGAAGTTCGCGCGTAAAGCCGTTGATGTTCGCAGCGTGTCATGCCTCCCGCGCTTCATACAGGCGCTTGCGATTTTCGTCAATCGCCTCGATAGGTGTACGCCGCCTCAATATCAAACGACTTGCCGATCAGCATCACCGTACTCACGGTGGGTCGCTCGTACCGCGTCACCTCGCCCGCGAACTCCATCCGTTTCCCGCGTTCTTCCGTCACCGACCGAAATGTCGTGCTCACGCCGCCGCTGTTTTTTCTCAATCACCTCGTCCTCAACAACGATGGTGTTCCACTCAGCGACATTGTTATTGGTGTATTCAAAAACCACCTCGATGGGCTTGTCAATTTCAACGCTGCCGGAAGTTAGCATAACGCCGGAATTATCCGGCATCGTAAAGAGTTTGGCAATCATTCGCCAATGTAGCCCGGTCCCAACGGGCCGGGCTACATTGGGAGGTAGGGCGGTTTCTCTGAAACCGCCGAGGCGCGCTCGGAGAGCGCGCCCGACCCATCGCGGGTGTTTGCGGTAACCAAAAGAAAAACGCCCTCTCCCAGCGGGAGAGAGCGTTGGAATTATTTTTGCGCCCAAGCTTTAGCGCTGAAACCGGCTGCGGCCTCGGCTGCTTTGATGGCTGTTGCTATTTCCATTGCGGTTGCGGCCTTGCGGGCGTCCGCCTCCTCCGCCATTGCGGTTGCCACCGTGGCGTCGGCCACCACCGCCACC
>CAUZWB010000257.1:0-4228 GCA_963583525.1 Verrucomicrobiia bacterium
AGGACTATATGGAACACGTGGTCGACCAAGCCACGACGATTATGAAAAACCGCAGCGTGAGTGCGCTGTTCACCACGCCGAAGTTGCTCGAGAGCATCGCCGAGCGTTACGAGAGCGAGGGCAGCAGCTTGTACGACGCGGGCATTCGCGGCGTGTTCTGCGGCGGCACCACGATGGATCCGCAGTACACGCGTTTCCTTTGCGAGGAGTTGTTGGAAAATAAAATCGGCTTCGTGCCCACCTACGGCAACACGCTGATGGGGCTCGCCAAACACAAACCGCTCACGCTCGAGGATAAATATTCCATCACTTACTACGCGCCGCAGCCGCGCGCTTCGATGCGTGTGCTAAATCCGGACGCAAACACACCCGTGGAATACGGCGAGTGGGGCCGCGTGGAATTGACCACGCTCACCAAAGAATTTTTCATGCCGCGCTTCCTTGAGCGCGACGAAGCCATCCGCCGAGAACCCATTGAGCAATACCCGTGGGACGGCGTGGCTGAGGTGCGCCCCTTCGGCGCGTTGACGAAAAAAATTGTCGAGGGTGTTTACTAAAAACCAAATTTAAAATTATGATTAACATTCCTGTTTTACGCTGGGGCGAACCGTACGAAAGCCTCGAGACCGAAGAGGTCATCCACCATCGCACCGGCGAAGTGCTGGCCTCCGTCGGCCAAGCCAATCCCGGACTACTCGCGCGCGATATGCGCAAAGCCGACCGCGCCCGTGAAGTGCTCCGAGAGATTCCCATCAAGGATCTCATCGAGATGATGAAAAAGGCCGGCGACCTGTATCTTAACGCCACGCTGCCGCTCGGCGATGGCGAGCAAACGCCCGATGATTTCGCGCGGCAACAATCCGCCTCCACCGGTTTGCCCGAGCATATGTGCAAATTTAATATGGAGAAAAATCACTTCGTGTTGAACCACATGGACCAAATTTTCGACGCCCTTACGCGCGGGCTGGATCTGGATATTCTCCAGCGCGGCTTCGGCGTGGAGGAACGCGGTGTGCCGGTGAGCTATCAGGCGCAGTCGCCCGTGCTCGGTATGGTGCTGCCCAGCAACTCGCCCGGCGTGCACACGCTGTGGATGCCGGTCATCCCGATGCAAATCGGCCTCGTCCTCAAACCCGGCCCGCAAGAGCCGTGGACGCCTTACCGCATGTTCGCCGCCTTCACCGAGGCCGGCGTGCCCAAGGAAGCCATCGGCATTTACCCCGGCGGCGGCGACATGGGCGCGGAGACGGTTTCGCGCTGCGGCCGCGTGATGATTTTCGGCAGCACGGCGACGGTGAAAAATTATTCCGGCAACGAGCAGGTCCAAGTGCACGGCCCCGGCTACAGTAAAATTTTGCTGGGCGACGACGTCGTCGATCAATGGGAGGACCACCTCGATTTGATGGCCGACAGCATTTACAAAAACAGCGGCCGCGGATGCATCAACTGCTCCGGCGTTTGGGCCTCGCGCCACACCGAAGAAATCGCCGAAGCGCTCGCCGAAAAAATTGGCCCGTACGAGGTGAAAGACCCCACCGACCCCGAAGCGGGCTTGGCGGCCTTCACCGTCCCCGGCCAAGCCGAGGCCGTTTGGGGAATGATCGAGGAAGGCTGCAAAGAAACCGGCACCACCCACGTCACCGAAAAGCACGGCCCGCGCCTCGAGCAAATGGAGCGCTGTGATTACATCCGCCCCACCATTCTCCACTGCGATTCGCCCGACCTCAAAATGGCCAACACAGAATATATGTTCCCCTTCACCAGCGTCGTGAAATGCCCGCAGGAACAGATGATCGAAAAAATCAGCGGCACCCTCGTCGCCTCCGCAATCACGAATGACGAAACGTGGGCCGCGCAACTCACCGACGCCACCAACATCGACCGCCTCAACATCGGCGCCATGCCCACCATCGCCCTCAACTGGCTTCAACCCCACGAAGGCAGCATCGTCGATTTCCTCTTCAAAGCCCGCGCCTACCAAACCCCCGACGAGCGCCTGCAACGCCTCTGCAATGGCGGCTGAACCAGCATTCATTGCGTGACGTTTTACTTTGCCCGTGAGCAATTTTTCTAAAAATCTATTACTGGAAAATCATCCGCATCTGCGGTTGGTTTTTGGCAATGGCAGCGTGGCACAAACGGGCGAGTTGGCGAGTGAACTGGGCGCGACGAAGGCACTGCTCGTCACTGATTCCGGCATCGTGGCCGCCGGGCACGCGGGGCGGGTGCGCGAAAATCTTGAGGCGGCGGGCATTGGGGTTTCGGTGTTTGACCGCTCGAAGGAAAATCCCACCACCGCTTGCGTGGACGAATGTGTGGCGGTGGCGAAAACAGATGCGATTGATTTTATCATCGGCCTCGGCGGCGGTAGCTCGATGGATACCGCGAAGGGCTGCAATTTTATTCTCACCAACGGCGGCGAGATGAAGGATTATTGGGGAGTCGGCAAGGCGAGCCAGCCGATGTTGCCGTCGATTATGATTCCCACCACCGCGGGCACGGGCAGCGAGTGCCAAAGTTTCGCGCTCATTGCCGATAACGCCACGCATCAAAAAATGGCGTGCGGCGATCCGAAGGCATTAGCGAAGGTGGCGATCCTTGACCCCGAACTGACAGTTTCCCAACCCGCCCGCGTCACTGCTTGCACGGGCATCGACGCAATCGCGCACGCGGTGGAAACCGCCGTCACTCGCAAGCGCAACGAGACCTCGCTGAAATATTCGCGCGCGGCGTTTCAGATGATGCTGGAAAGTTTCAGTCGCGTGCTGGAGTCGCCGGACAATCTTGAGGCTCGTGGTCAAATGCTTCTCGGCGCAGCGTATGCCGGCACCGCCATTGAGCACAGTATGCTCGGCGCGGCGCATTCGGCGGCCAATCCGATCACCGCTCATTACAATGTGGTGCACGGTCAAGCCGTCGGAATGATGCTGCCGCACGTTGTGCGTTTTAATGCCGACGACGAAGCCATCGCCGAGGCGTACACCGAGTTTGTGGCAGGCACCTCCGTGGCCGCCACCAACGGCACTCCCGCGCCGGAATCGCTGGCGCAAGCGCTGGAAACATTGCTGGACACCGCGAGCCTTCCGCGCGCCCTCACCGCCTTCAGCGTGGACGCCGCACGGCTGGACACCCTTTCCGAAGAAGCCGCCGCCCAATGGACCGCCAGCTTTAACCCGCGCGACATCACGGCGGCGGATTTCACCGGGCTTTATCAAAAAGCCTTTGCTTCGTGAGCCTCCCGCGCGACACTGCCCGCGCCGATGGCTGACGATTTGTCCAGTTTTGCAAACGATGCGCTCGTGCTGATCGCGCACGGTAGCACCGTGAACGCGCAATCCAGCGCGCCCACGCGTCGCCTTGCCGACGAATTGCGTGCGCGCAACATCTTCGCCGAAGTCGCCTGCGCCTTCAATTTGGAGCAACCCAAAATCGATGACGTGCCCAAGCTCGTTTCCGCCCAAAGAATTTTCATCGTGCCAGTAACCATCAGCGAAGGGCATTTTACTGAGGAGACCATTCCCTTCCGACTCAAGCTTTGTACGAAGGGCCAGTGCGATTGTCCTGTGGGCGAATGCCATTATCCGCGCGTCAAGGCCGTGGCCGGGAAGGAGATCATTTACTGTCGGCCGATCGGTACGCACGCAAGCATGACCGAGGTGCTGCTCGCCCGTGCTTCGGAGATCATGGCGATGCATCCTTTCCCGCGTGTGCCTAAGTTGGCGGAGAGTGCTCTTTTCATTGCCGGGCATGGTACCAAAAAAAACGCAAACTCCCGCAAGGCCATCGATAAGCAAGTGGACCTCATCCGCGCGCGAGGCGAATTTGCCGATGTGCAAGCAGCGTTCATGGAGGAAGCCCCGTTCATCGGCGATTGCTATGGGGCGACGGAGGCTAAGTATATCGTGATGGTGCCCTTCTTTATCGCGGATGGCCTGCACACGGTGGAGGATATTCCTGTGCTGCTCGGCGAGCCTGAGGATCGGGTGAAGAAGCGTCTCGCGGCCGGGAAACCCACGTGGCGCAATCCGACCGAGCGCAATGGGAAACTGGTGTGGTACACTAGGGCCATTGGCAGTGAGGGCAACGAAGCGTTGCTGGCGGAAGTGATTCTTGCGCGGGCGAAAGAGGGGAATTCTTAATCACCAATTTTCAGGGCTCATTTGAAAATTGAACCTTTCCTCGTTCCCCTCCATTATCACGCCGGTGCAATTGCAAAAATTAACGCTCA
>CAUZWB010000258.1:0-4226 GCA_963583525.1 Verrucomicrobiia bacterium
CCGGCCCATGGCAAACGAAGCATTTGTTGGAGAGAATGGGAAGAACGTCTCTCGAAAAATCCACCGCGGACAACTGGCTTGCACAAATCATTGCAGCCAAAAAAGAAACGCGTTTCATAGGCAAATCTTATCAGCCGAACTCTGAATTTCCAGCCTTATTCGCTATGCGTGTGATGCTCGATGGCTGACGCGTTGTTATCCGAACAATTCCATCACCGGCTTGCCGGGGGTGATGGGGCGGTCGATGCCGGTGTTGTTTTGGGGTTCGTTGAGGGGGATGTCCAGCGCGTGGTAAATGGTGGCGGCGAGTTCTTCCGGGCGCACGGGATTACTGGTGACGGTCGAACCGGTCTTGTCGGACTTGCCATACACATTGCCGCCGGCAATGCCGCAGCCGGCGATGATGGAGGAAAAACACTTCGGCCAATGCTGGCGGCCCGGCGGTTTCTGCGTCAACACTTTGGGGGTCCGACCAAATTCACCGGTCACCACCACCAACGTGTTGTCCATCATCCCACGCTCTTTGAGATCCGTAAATAATCCCGCCAACGCTTGGTCGAGGCGCGGCAGGCAAAAGCCCATACCGTAGGAGCCATTCCCGAAGGCGTTGCCCATTCCCATGTTGCCGCCATGCATATCCCAACTGCTGCTGGGCGGGCCTCGGCGGTCGCTTGGTGCTTGGCCGACCCAGCCGTTCACGGTCACAAAGCGCACGCCCGCCTCAACCATCCGGCGGGCAAGTAACAGATTTTGGCCGAGCGGATGCATCCCGTAACGCTCGCGCACTTTTAATGGCTCGCGTTTGAGATCAAACGCCTCGCGCCCTTCCGGCCGCGTCATTGCGTCGTAAGCTTTCTCGCGCAAATCGCTCCAGTCGCGCCCCTTGACGTCTTTGTCCAGTGCCTTGCTCTCGATGCTGCTGAGCAGTTTGCGGCGTTGGGCAAGACGCCCCGCATCGCCGAGGTCATAAATTTTCGGCGCCGCAAAACCCGGCATCGCCGGATGGTTATTTGCCGACCCCACAAACACCGGCGCATACGCCGAGCCAAGGTAACCGCCCAGCGCAAGATTCGGCGCGCAAAAAACCGGGCGGCCCACGCACTTGATGAGCCACGCGTTGGAGACAATGTTGCGCGTGCTCGGCTTGTGCTTCGCCACGAACGAGCCGAGGTACGGCTGGTCATCCGGCACGCCTTGCTGCACGCGCTTGGCCGATTGGCCGCTCAGTAAATTATGCATCGCATCGAAATGATTACTGATCGCGCCCGGATGCGTCATCGAATTGATGAGCGTAAACTGGTCGGTTAACTTCGCCAACCGCGTGTGCATCTCGTTGATGCGCATCCCCGGCACTTTGGTGGAGATCGGCTTGTACGGCCCGCGATACGCTTCCGGCGCGTTGGGTTTCATATCCCAAGTATCCACGTGGCTCGGCCCGCCGCACAACAGCACGAAGATGCACCGCTTCTCCGCCGACACCGCGTTGCCCGATTTATCAAGCTTATCGCTGCCCATCACCGAACCGGGCATCCCCATGCTGGCAACGCCCAACCCGCCCGCAATGAGGGCCTGTCGACGGTTCAGTTCAAATTCGCTCATGGTGTTTTGACGCTAGTTTTTTTTGCTTATTCGCCAAGACACAACACCTCGCCCGCCTTGGTGGTGAGGTACAGCTTGCCGGCCGCGATGGCGAGGCCGTCCCACATCGGCGGTGGCACTTTGCGCGACGCGAGCACTTTGCCATCGGTGGCATTGAAAACCTTGAGCCGACCGTCTTTGTGCACGGCGTAGAGGCGGTTGCCCGCGAGGGCCAATGCGTGGATGTCATTGTACAACTGCGTGCCGGGTTTGACGGGCTTGGCTTTTTCGGCGGGCGAGAGGAAGGGGTCGACCACCCACTTGGCACCCTCGGCCACGCGGAGGGTGCGGAAGGGTTTGCCGCCTTTACGGGCCATCGACCCGGCGGCCCAGCCGGTAATCCATTTGCCGTTAAACTTTGCCACCGACTCCGCATCAAAATCGCGCCGGAAAATATCCGTGCTGCCGTTGATTTGGCCGTACACGTTTCCATCGCGGAAGACCACTAATGGCCGACGCGGGGCTTCGCCGCGATAGCGATCTTGGTGGCGCGCGCCGTAGGTCCACGAGCCGCGTGGTACCCAAACCGCACCGCCGCCGGTGTTGAGCTTCGCGAAGGCGTTCCATTTGTCCACCGAAAGCAACTTGCCCGCGTCGGAAAAAATCCAGCGCGACATCGCCACGCCGCCATTTTCCTCGTGCAAAATATCCACGGGATCAAACTCCAAGCCGGAGTTTTCATAAAATCCCTTGAACGGATTCTTGCCGGTCGGGTCGTCCTTTTGCGGAATGGAATCGAGCCGGTGCACCCATTGTTTTTCTCCGGTCAACGGGTCGACCGCAAAAATCAATACGCCGCCATCGGCGAGTTGCTGGCGGCCGGCCACAAAATAGGCGGTGTTCTTTTTGACCAACACCGCGCCGGGCACCGGCCACGGGCTTTCCACTTGGCCGTACGCCACGATGCGTTCATCGACCGGCGCGGCGCGCAACTCCCACGCCAGCTCGCCGGTGTCCGCGCGCACGGCGTACACAAACCCCGCGTGACAACCGAAGATCGCAAGCCCACGATGAATGGTCGGCGGCAAATCCACCCGACCGCGAGCGGTGAAACCCCACAGCCGCTCGCCGTCGGCGGCATTCATCGCGATGACCTCATGCGCGTCGGGCCGTGCCACAAACACGCGCCCGTTGGCAATCGTCGGCGCACTGACGGGGCCTTTCACAAAAGGATTCTCGCGCCAATCAAAAGCAATCGGCCCATCCGCCAACGGCTCGGACTGCAGCTTCACGCTCCATTGCGATTCTAACTTCGCCGGGCCAGCCGCGGTGGAGGCGCCACTGCGCCAGCGATCGCCGCGATAGGTGGGCCAATCAGCGGCGGCGGGATTTTTCGCATTTGCATCCACCGCCGCGGAGCCTTTCAGCAATGGAAACTTCACTTGGTCGATGGGTGTTTTCAACGGACTATTTTCCAACGCCGGCGCCATGGCCACGAAGCCGCGCAGCATCGGCCAGCACGTACAATGCTTGGGCGTAGTGTAAATTAATCCATTGGCAGGCACCCAGCCGTTCTCGCGCGAGCAATTGGCCTTGGTGATGCGGTTGGCAACAATATCGCCGGTTTCCATATCAGTAAGATCTAGCACGCCGGCGAACACATAACGCGGCGTAGCCACCGGCGGAAAACAATGCGTCATCCCGGCCGGAAGCGTGCGCAGCACCTTGCCGGTTTTGGGGTCTAGCGCGGAGACCTCGATGAGCGCGCGCGTGGTGCCTTCCTTGGTGGCGGTGTTCTCGCGACCGCCGTGGAGAATCCATAAATCTTTTTCCGTGAACATCGCGCGCGCTTGACGGCTGTGATTCATTCCGGGTGGAAAAACTTTCTCCCACGCAAGCCGCCCCGTTTTGGTATCGAGCACGTGCAGCGCGTTGCCAGCATCGTGGTCGCTCAGCGACGACACCTCGTACGCCACTTGTTCGCCGTGCATCACGGTGCGGTAAACTTTTTTCATCCACGGAAAATGCGACGCCTGCCAATTGACCTTGCCGGTTTTCAAATCCACCGCCATCGCCTCGGCCGGTTCGCCGCGCTTGAGACGGCCGCGAATGAAGCTCACCGTGTCCTCGGCCGCGGCGAGATTGCGCGGGTCGCCCGCGTCGTGTTGCCAAAGTTGCTTGGCCGTGTGCGTGCTGAACGCACGTACCTGTTTGTCGTCGGACGCGATAATAATATCGCGATGATGAATCACCTCATTCGGCTCGCCCATTCCGGGATACTCACGCGCGACTTTGCCGGTGGCCGCCTCCAGCGCGATGAGCTTGCCCTTGACGATGGCAAACAGAAACTTGCCCGAAGCCACCGGCCGCGCGCGGGTATACGAAAGCTTCGGCAAAGTAAATTTCGGCGCATTCACCTCGCCCTTCATCAAGTCGCGATGCCACAAACGCAGCCCATTAAAACTATCGCGCGCCAGCACGCCGCCATAAAAATTCCGGCCTTCATCGCTCACCAAACCCTCCACCTCTTCCATCGCCGCCGCCACCCAACGCACGCGTTCGGGCGGTCCCACCGCGGTGTCCAGCGAAACCGCATTGCCGCTTGCCCCGTGCCGCGAATGGGTCCACGAATCCATATTCTTCGGCCA
>CAUZWB010000259.1:0-4221 GCA_963583525.1 Verrucomicrobiia bacterium
GGCGGCGGGGTCAGCCAATTCCTTGTCATCCTTGAATTCATCCGCCACGGCTTTGGCCTGCGCGGCAAGGGCGGTCACTTTTTGATGCATGACCTGTTTGTCAGTTAATTTTTTTTGTGCGGCGGCTAATGCTTTACCGGCGGCATCGCTGGCTTTTTTGGCCGTACTGACGGGCTTAACGGTTTTGTCCAACACACCCTGCGCGGTGAAGCGTTCGCCGCGGGCGATGGCCAAGGCCTCGTACGCCTTGTCGAATGCGGTCTGTGCGGCTTCGGTTTCGGCACTTAATTTTTTCTGTTCAGTTTCCAGCGCGGGAATCGGGGTTGTCGGTTTTAACTGCGCGGGTAAATCGAATTGACGCTGATACGTTTGCGACAGAGCCAATTCGCGCAGGAAATTGCGCACATTATAGTTACGGGCGGCAAAATCATCGGCCAATAATCCGAGCAATTCCGGGTGAGCCGAGGGATTGCCGGTGTGCAGTCCGTCGCGCGGCTCCACCAGCGCGCGGCCCATCATGTAGCCCCACAGGCGGTTGGCGATGTTGCGGCGGAAGTACGGGCTTGCGGCGGCTTGTTTGGCGAGTTGGGCGCGGCGGCTGTACTTGGGGATGCCACGGAGTTTTTTGTTCTTTGGATTAGGCGCCACCTGCCATTCTTCGCCGAGGGAAAAGGCGGGTTCGGAAATTTCGAAAGCGCCGGGGACGCGCGGACGCATGCCTCCGGAGATTTCGGTGAAGACGCTCTTGAATTTGGCTTCACCGGTGGCACGCTCGGCGAGGATGGCGGGTTTTTTGGCGTCGGGCCTAAACACAAAACTGCGGCTCACGAAGGCGTAGATTCCGTAGTAGTCGCGTTGATAATAATCGTCAATGTTCGGGTGGTCGTGGCATTGGGCGCACTGAAGGTCCATGCCGAAAAATTTCCGGGCGAGATCGCGGGTCACGAGGTTGGGCTCGGCTTCGCGATCGAGGATGAATTTGGCGGCGGCGTGCGGGACGTCCGTGCGATTGCCGTCGGTGCCAATGATTTCGCCGGCGACCGCATCCCACGGTTTGTTGGCGGCAAACGCGTCTCTCAGAAAACCGCGCCACGCGGGGGTTTTCACATATTTATCCGCGCGGCGCTCCATCAGCATCACGTCGAACACCGTAGCCATATGGCGCGCGTATTCCGGTGAAGCCAGCAATGCATCAATGGCGGCGCGGCGTTTGGTGGCCGACTTGTCATCAATGAAATCGCGAGCCTCGGCGCTGGAGGGGATGCGGCCGGTGAGGTCGAGATGCAGTCTGCGGATGAATTCGCCGTCACTCGCCTGCCCGGCCAGCGGGCCCACCTGCCCCGCCGCCACATGGCGATCGATGCGCGCGTGCAAAGGCAACGGATCCGCCGCCGATGCGCCCCACGCAGACAGCAGTGTTACTACAAAAAATAATCGGCCTTTGTGCACGTCCATTGGATTGCCGCGCGGCACAGATATTCACTGAGGTTTGAGCGGTTATACGCCGCGGTTGAAAATCCAACTGAACTGTCGCGACTCCGCCTTCGGTGCGCGTCGCAGACTTCGCTCAGCCAATTTTGCATAACGCGCGCCCAATCGGCATAAATAATCCTGCGCCTTCGCCGCCTCGCCGGTGAGGCCAGCCAAGTGTTCCACGTTCCAGCGGCGGACGAGGTGCTTCACAATCTCCGCGTAATGTTTCGCCGTGTACACGCCGAGTTGCTGCGCGACGGTTGAGAAACTTTCGAACAAGCCGGGGCCCGCGCCGTCTTCCATCAGATGCGAGGGCATTACGATTTGGTCGCGCATTAAATCGCGAAACGCCAGCACGGCGCCGTTGGGATCCTGCTCGAAAATGTGGCCCATGAAATTGGTGTACGCCTTTTCGTGGCGCGCTTCGTCGGTGGCGATGGCGCTGCAAATGGCTTGCAAACCTTCATCGCCTTCGGCGCGCGCGCGTTGGGCGACGTTCTTGTGCGAAATCTTGGTGGCCCGTTCCTGAAACGAGGTGTAAACAAATCCCTTGTACGGATCCTGCGCGGTGCCGGGATCAAACCCGTTGCGCAATAAATTTTGAATCGTCAGCTCCACCGCGCGCATATCCACACGGCCGGTGAGGTACAGATATTTGTTGAGCAAATCCCCGTGCCGATTTTCCTCCGCCGTCCAGCCGCGCGTCCAGCGCGCCCACGAGCTTTCGTCGGCGCCGGTTTTGTCGCCGATACCCTCGAAGCCATTGAGCAGCGATTGATAAGTGGGCAACGCTTCTTCCGTCACCATATCGCCCACGAGCACCACCAGCACGGCGTCCGACAAGCCTTCCGCCGGCGCGCGAAAATCCTTCACCCGATCCGCCCAATCTTCAGCGGTCAAGTCCGGCAACAAATCCTGCGGCTGCCAGCATTCCTCCAGCGAATCCAACAACCCCAGCTGGCTAGAGACAAAGCCCTCCATGCCCGCGATGACCTCTTGCTTTTGTGGATTCAAATCGCGCTCTTTCGCTTGCGGCTCAAAAAATTATTCATCTTCAAATTGGAAAAGGGGAATCCCCCCGCGCGCGACCATACACACAGGCCTTCCAGCGACCAACGCAATAACACATTTGGATTTCGGGTGTTAACACAGATGTCCAGGATGATCAGGATTCATTATCTTGAGCATCGTAAAAATCCGTGTTCATTTGAGGGACGAAAAATCCGTGGCTTTGAGGTAAAGGCGCGCGGGCCGTTTGGCGAGGATTTTGCCGTCGGCTTCGGAAGCCGCGCGCGCTTTTTTCCAAGCGGGATCGCCGCCAAACCCACTCCAATTTTTGCCCGCTTGCGCTTGGCTGGCATGCGAAATGATGTACGTAAGCGTGTTGGCCTTGCCTTTGTCTGCATCCATCGGTGTCCAGTAGGCGATGTTGCTCATCCCGTGGTTCTCAAAAATTTTGCAGGTGTGATCGCGAAAGCGTGCGTGCAAATTCTTCAGCCGATTCTCAGCCGTCGTGTACGTGCGCAGTTCGAACACGCGAATATTCTTGCTTATAACGGGCTTCACGACGGGCGAGTAATCGGTAGCACTCATAAAAGTACTATCGATCTTGGCTACCAACGCACCATCTTTGGTTGAGGCCTTATAAGCCTTTTTCCAATCTGAATCATTTAGAAAAGCCTGCCATGATTTCTTATGTGCAGCTCGATTGGGTGAACTAATCACATAGATCAACCGGTTATCGGATTTATCAACCGGCACCCAGTATCCCACATTGGTGAGCCCGTGCTTTTCAAATAACTTGCAGGTGTGGTCGCGAAAGCGCGCATTGAGCGCCGCGAGTTTGCCTTCGTTGGCTGTGTAAATGCGAAGCTCATAACAGCGCGTGTCCCCGGCAAAAACCGCGGCCGCCATCAGCACAAACGTGAAATAGGAAATAATGCGTTTCATCTGTGCGCGGATGGTGGCGAAAGTCCCCTGAAAGGCAACCCCAAAGGTGAGATTAGTCTGCATTTTACCGAAGCGCACCTAATCAATTGACGATTTTCCAGGAATTCGCTTGCCATCGCGGCGATTTCGGGCACTCTCCGCGCATCGCCAACAAGGCGACTTAACAAAATAAGATTATGTCAACAGGAAAAGTAGCTAGGTTCTTCGACCAAAAAGGTTTCGGTTTCATTCAACCCGATGACGGCGGCAAAGATTTGTTCGTCCACATCAACGAGGTGGATGGCGGCCAACTTCAGGAAGGTGATGCCGTTGAGTTTGAGGAAACCGAAGGCCGTAAAGGCCCGCAGGCTTCCAGCGTGAAGGTTGTCTAACCTTCGCCCGCTGACAGCTCAACAACTCCAACCCCGAATCTGGGTGCTCTCGCTTTGAGAGTAATCCCTTGCGCGCGGAGCTTTGCTCAATGCACCCACCGCGCGCGACAAGCACACGGCTTGCCAATCTGGGCAAGAACACCAAAACGGGAATTAGAATTTTTCCCGTTTGATTTTGTGTTTATTGACGCATCATCACCTTCGCCACATCGGCCGCGGTCAACGCGCGATTGTACAGGCGCACGTCGCGCAGTTTGCCGTTGAAATAATCATGCTGGCCGAAGCCGATTTTTAGGGGCTGTTTGGTGGTGAGGTCGTATGCGCCGGGCTTGAAAGGCGTGCTCTCGGCGACGCGTTTGCCGTCGAGGAAAATCTGCAGGCGGTCCTTTGTTTTCACGACGGCGAGGTGATGCCAGCCCGGCGGCAG
>CAUZWB010000260.1:0-4208 GCA_963583525.1 Verrucomicrobiia bacterium
GAGCATTGCCGTCTTTTGTAAGTCCGCCGGCGGGCGGGAATCCGCGCGGCACGGGGCAGGTGGTCACCCAGATGATCTTGGCGCCGGTTTTCTTCAACTCGCCAATCACGGCCTCGAGGTTTGCCTGATAGGTGGCTTTGTCGTTGCCGGCGTCCCAATGGCCGAAGTTGAAACTGATCACATCCCAGTGCCGGCCTTTTTGCTGATGGGCGCCCAGCCACTCGACGATGCTGTCTTTGCCCTTGCCGCTGGGCCCACAATTCGTCGGCGGATGATGCAGGTTAACCTTCTCCGCCAGCGTCTTGTGCAGGCCGTTATTGTAATTGCCGGAGATGGAGTCGCCAATGAAAAGGTACCTCGGCAGTTTCGGATCGTCCAAGGCGGTCTGATCGCCAATGGGTCGTACGTGGATTTCCTTGGCCACAATCACGTTCCCGCGTTTGTGCCCCATCACTTGCGCGCGGTTGACGAAAGGTTTGCAATCCTTGACGCCAATCACGTTGAACAGCAGCGCGCTGGTTTGCCCGCCTTTTAGCGACACCTCATACGCATGGCCGCGAATGGTGAGCGTGCGCGGCTTCGCGTTGGGATTCCATTGCCCGATGAATCGCGGGTCCGTCGCGGAAGGCAACTGGCACTTGATGAGCGTCTCGCCAAACCGCAACCGCAAGCCAAACTCCGGGATCCAGTTTTCCTCCTTCGCAACCTTCAACGCGCCCGGCATTGCGCAAGGTCACGATGCCCGTGATCGGCCCTTTGGGCAGCGGAAATTCGATGGCTTGTTTTGAAGAATGCACCGGATACCGCAGCACGCCCTCGCGCATTCCCCGGAACAACCGCGTGTTCACCTCCAGCGCCACCCGCGTGGCCTTGGTCCATTCTACTTCAAATTGCCCCTCCGAATTCCGCACAGACATACCGCCATCTTTTCCCGGAACGATGAGGCCGGCCACCGTCATCGCCGCTCCCTTCCCCTTCGGCTGCGCTTCCATCGCGATCGCGCTAAACAGGAAAATTATCAACAGAACTCGAATCAATTTTCTCATGGTCGCAAAGATTGACTAGTTAACGAGCCAGTAAATTCACCCGTTAGCCCACACCAAGCTCTGCAAATTACCGCTTGCAATAGAACGGTTTTGTCACTTATCGAATTCAGTCGCCATGCCAATCATTCAACTGGAAACAAACATCGCCGCGCCTGTGGAACGGGTGTTCGATTTGGCGCGGAATATTGACGCGCACACGAGCACCACTGAGGGCACCGGCGAGCGTGCGGTGGATGGCCGGACGTCCGGGCTCATCGAGGCCGGCGAAACGGTGACGTGGGAAGCGAAGCACCTCGGCGTGCGCCAGCGGTTGACCTCAAAAATAACAGCCATGGAGCGGCCGGATTTTTTTGTGGATGAAATGCAACAAGGCGTGTTTACCTCGATGCATCACCGGCACGAATTCACCGCCGATGGCGAAGGCACGCTAATGCGGGACATCTTTGAATTCACCGCGCCCTTGGGCCCGCTCGGTTGGCTGGCGGAGAAATTATTTCTCACGGCTTATATGAAAAAATTTCTCGTCCAACGCAACGCCAAACTCAAATCCATGGCCGAGTCCGATCAGTGGCGCGAGTTTTTGGATTGAAGCCGGATTATTTCTTTGCAGCGGTTCATTCTTTTTTTCGGTAGAGGAAGGCGTCCGAGGTGAGGAGCGAGATCAGCATCGCGTTCATGCTGCCGTTTTCGCGGTAGGCGCGGTAGGCATCCTGCAGGACGGGAGCGTCGTTGAGGGTTTCGTTGCGGCCGATCCAGAAGCGGAAGGCGTGGCGGACGAAGACTTGCTCGACGTGATCGCTCTTGGCGAGCTTGTCGATCATTTCCAGCGCGTTGGCCACGGGCCCGTCGAGGGCGGGATCGCCGCTGTTGATGATATGGCCGGTGGTGGCGACGGGCTTGTCCAGCTCGGTGGTCCGGAAGAGGCCGGCGTGGTTGTACATTTCAAAGGGGAGACCGAGGGGATCCATTTTTTTGTGGCAGGTCCAGCAGTATTCCGCGCGGGTTACGCGCATGCGTTTGCGCAGGGTGGTCTTGGGCTCGTCGGGCAGCATCGCGTCGACAGTGATGGGGACATCGGGAATGCCGCCGCCGAGCAGTCGCTCGCGAATCCAGCGTCCGCGGAGGATGGCGTGGTTGTCCATGGCGTCGGAATGTGAGACGAGCCAGGAAGGATGGGTGAGAATGCCGAGGCGCTGGCCTTTAGGAGCGGTGGCGAGGATGCGGTCGGGTTTCATGGAGCCGTTGCCGAAGGAGCGGCGGCTGACGCGGGCGTAGATTTTCGGGCCGGTGAAACTGGCTGAGGCGACGTTAATATTGGAGCCCCCACGCTGTTTCTTTTTCGCGTTCGCGATTCGTTTCTTCGTGGCCGCCAGCGTTTTCTTTTTTCGGTCCAGAGATTTCTTGGTCTGATTGTCATCGGGGTCGGCTTTCAACTTGGCCTCAAGCTGGGCGACTTCCTTTTGCAATACCTCCACTGCGGCGGCGTCCTTTTTCGCCTGTTCCGCATCCGCCTTTTTCTTGGCCGCCACGGCGGCTTGCCGTTCTTCCGGGTTGTTCTTCCGGCCGAAGTACGTGTGGTCGTTGCGGGTGGCGACGACTTGCTGGGTGGTCAGCATTTGCTGGAGGACGTCCTTGTCCTTCTCCAGAACCAGCTCGATCAGCCGATCCGAGCTGGCGGTGGCGTCGAACATCGCGCGGTAGTGGGAGGTGCCCCGGGTGCTGACGCCGGTTTGCGCCAAGGCACTTGTGTCTTTGCAAATGTAGCCGCCCAAGTCGTAGTCGAAGAAGTCGCGGAAGAAACGCAGGACGCGCGGCTTGCGGATGCTGTCGGCGGCGAGCATGCGGGTGATTTCGCGTTCCACATCTTTGCGTGTCCGCATGCGGCTCTCGACGATGGCCTTGCGGAGTTGCTCGTCGGGC
This sequence comes from Verrucomicrobiia bacterium, assembly GCA_963583525.1. Lineage (GTDB taxonomy): Bacteria > Verrucomicrobiota > Verrucomicrobiia > Limisphaerales > UBA1100 > JACNJL01. Next base: position 2,967 of record CAUZWB010000260.1, read on the forward strand.
CTGATGTAGCCGAGGGCGTGGTTCACAGCGAGGCCGAGTTCCCAATCCTGAAGCATCACGCGGCCGTGTTTGTCGGGCTTGCCGGTTGCCGCCAGCTCCGGCCGGAAGAGCGCGTCGCGGTCGAGGAAGATAGCGGACAATCCCATGAACACACCCTTTTCCTTGCCGACCTTGTCGATGGATTTCTTGACGACTTGCAGATAGTCAGCGGATTCCGCCGCGGTGGGCGGCCGGAAGGTCACAGCCTCAAAGAGATAATCCACCGCCGCACGCAGGCGCGCATCAGTGACGCCCGGCGCCTTCATCAAGTCGTGAATGGGCGTCAGCGGGCGCGCGATTTTGGTGCTGTAAACGATCGCGGTGGGCAGACCACGGAGATCGCCCTTGGGTTTGACTTTGTCGTAGGATTTCGGGTCGTTGGTAATCTGTTCGGGGAAACCCACCAAGCTCAACGGGCCGTAGGCCATGTAGCGCAGAATGTCCTCCGCCTTGCCGAGAATCTGCGTGGCCTCGGAACTGTTGACGGTGTAAAAGTCCGGATAGTTTTCCAAGCCGTGCTTGCGTGCCGACGAAAGCACCACCGGCACGCTCTTGACCGCCGTGGCGTACGCGACCGTGCCGCCTTCCCAGCGGATGATGCGGTCGGTGCCGAAGTAGAGTTTCAACTCGCCCCCGTGATTGGTGGGCACCACATCACCGCGCGTGCGCTGGCCGGGCTTGGCGGGATTGTACTTCGGCTCGTTGTTGATCAACTCGTTGAGCCGCGTGATGTGTTCCTGCGGAGTCACGCGCCAAATCCGCGCGGGCGTGGCGGTGGGCGCAAGCCGTATGCTCTTGGGCAGCGGGCCGAAGAGAAGATCGTGGGCGAGGTAGTTGCCTTTGTTCGGATCAAGGTGGGCATGAAAACCGCCCTTGCCCTTCATCTCGCGCTGCAGTTCGCTGACAATCCAGTCGGAGAAACGAAGACGATCCACAATCTCCGGCTGCGACTTTTTCTTGGGCGGCATCTCCTGCAGCGTGACCTGCGCCCAGACGGATTTCCAAACTGCGGCGTTCGTTTCATCCACCGGCCCAAGATTCTCGAGCGAGAGATTGCCCTTCTTGGTTTCGTTGTCGTGGCAATCGAAACAATGGCTGTCCATGAAGCCTTGGGCAAAGTTTTTGAAATTGCCGCGAGGCGTTTCGCCGGGCGTGTAGATGTCCGCAGCCTGAGCCGCCGTTCCGTGTACGGCCAAGACTGCC
>CAUZWB010000261.1:0-4151 GCA_963583525.1 Verrucomicrobiia bacterium
GCAATGGAAGGTGGAGAAACATCCCGTGTTTCTCGCTTGGCATCAATTGGAAGGGGCGGGAAATCCATTGGTGAAACGGGCGACAAATCGCACGGCGCAGTTGAAAATTTACAGTGATCTGTTCGTGGAGGTGGAGCGCAAATGGAATGCGCTGCGCAAGAAAAACCAGAATGCGATCGCGTTGGCCGATGCAAACTGGGAGGCCATTCGGCAAGTGTTGCACGCGAAGGGCACACCCGCCAATGTGCCAGAGACGTTGGCGGAGGGGGATCGAAACAGCTTGCTGTTTGGCCAACGCAACAAATTGAAAAACCTGCGCAGCAATTTAGGCAAGCTCGCGGCAACGCATCCGGGTGCGCCGCCACGGGCACACGTGATGCTGGATAACTCGCGCGCGACGGAGCCATACATTTTTGTGCGGGGAAACAAACGCAATCGCGGAGCAAAAGTGCCGAGGCAGTTTCTCGAACACTTTTCTTCAGATCGAAAGCCGTTTATTCAGGGCAGCGGCCGGCTGGAATTGGCGCGGGCGATTGTGGATCCCAAAAACCCACTCACCGCGCGCGTGCTGGTGAACCGCGTGTGGGCGCATCACTTCTGCCACGGACTTGTCGCCACCCCCAGTGATTTTGGCCTGCGCGCACAACCGCCGTCGCACCCGCTGTTGCTTGATTGGTTAGCCGCGCGTTTTGTGGATGACGGCTGGTCTATCAAAAAACTCCACCGTCAAATCATGCTCTCCGCCACCTATCAGCAGTCCAGCAATAACCGCTCCGAATACCTCCGTGTTGATCCTGCCAATTCAATGCTGTGGAAAATGAATCGGCAACGACTCACATTCGAAGCGTTGCGCGATGGCATTTTACAGGCAAGTGGCCAGCTAGACCGCACGCTGGGCGGCCGGCCGGTGAACATTACCAAGCATCCCACCACACCGCGCCGTACCGTGTACGGATTCATCGACCGCCAAAATTTGCCCGCGCTGTTTCGTACTTTTGATTTTGCCAATCCCGATGCGCATTGCCCTAAGCGCTTCGAAAACACGGTGCCGCAACAGGCATTATTTTTAATGAACAGCCCTTTTCTTGCCGGACAATCAGAGAAGGTCCGAGTGTTGATCGCGGTTAAGGGGCCGTATGGTCAGGCGCAAGTGAAGGGTTTGTATCAGAAGATTTTGCAGCGTAACCCGACTGATTTGGAAATCTTAGACGCCTTGAAATTTCTGACCCGTGCGGATGGAGTCAATCAAAACAATGCCTTCAATCAGTTAGCGCAGGTCCTGTTTCTTTCCAACGAATTTGGATTTGTGGACTAGCCATTTGCCTTGACCGCTCGCCGTTCTGCGAGGGAGGATGAAGTTTCTTTCATTAAGAAAAACCCCCGAAATGGCTGCAAAAAAAAATGGGCGCAATGCGCGACCGGAGATACCGCGTAAAACGGTTTATCGTTTGTCAATTTATACGCGGTGTTTGCAGCGGCTGTTGGCCAATGGAATTCACACCGTCAGCAGCGAGGCGTTGGCTGGGGCGGCTGGGGTGAAGTCGCCGCAACTACGCAAGGACCTTGCGTACTTCGGGCAATTCGGCACGCGCGGGTTGGGCTACGATGTGGAGCAACTCATTCAGATGATTGCGGATTTGCTGGGCACGGATCACCTTCAGCCGGTGGTCTTGGTCGGCGTCGGAAATTTGGGCAAGGCGTTGTTGTCGTATCGCGGTTTTGAAAAGGAAGGGTTCGGCGTGCACGCGGCGTTTGATGTGAAGCACGATCGCCAGCGGGATAAACGGGTGAAGCAACCAATTTTGCCGATGGAAAAACTAAGTTGGTACGTTGCTGAATATCACGTACGGATGGCCATCCTTTGTGTGCCGCCGGAGGAAGCGCAGGAAGTGACCAATGATTTGGTATCGGCGGGCGTAACAGGCATTATGAATTTTGCGCCCACGGTGTTGCAGGTGCCCGACGAGGTGACGGTGAACAACGTGAACATGGCCATCGAGTTGGAAAATCTCAGCTACTTCATTCAACAGTAAGAGTCGACTTTTTGCGGCGCGCGCGCGATCTTTTGCCGATGGGGAATCATCCGTTCAATTTAGAACACCTCGGCTACACGCGCCGAGATTTTCTGGCGCGCGCGGGAATGGGGATGGGTGCGCTGGGGTTGGGCGGCATGCTGGCCAAGGCAAACCCTTTATCACCAAAGGCTGCTCATTTTCGTCCGCGCGCCAAACGGATCATACATTTATTCATGAACGGCGGGCCGTCACACGTGGATACATTTGACCCCAAACCGGCCTTGGCAAAATACGCGGGTAAAATGTTGCCGACACCCAATTTGCCCACCGAACGGAAGACCGGTGCGGCGTTGCCTTCGCCGTATCAATTCACCCGTCACGGCCAAAGCGGTTTGCCGGTGAGCGAAATTTTTCCGCATACGGCGAAGCATATGGATGATATTTGTGTGCTGCGCAGTTTGCGTGCTGATGTGCCCAATCACGAACCGTCGTTGATGCTGATGAATTGCGGCGAATCCATCGTCACCCGACCGAGCGTGGGTTCGTGGCTCACGTACGGGTTGGGCACGGAAAACCAAAACCTGCCGGGCTTCATTGCGATGTGCCCCGGTTATCCCATTCAAGAAACTCAAAACTGGCAATGCTCGTTTTTGCCCGGGGCGTTTCAGGGTACTTACATCGACACGCGCAAGCGCAAGGTGGAAGATTTGATCCAGCACATCCGCAACCCGCGAATGACGCTGGAACAACAACGGCGGCAGCTGGATTTGCTGCGTCGCATGAACGAACGCCACGCACGCGCGCGCCAAAACGAGGCGCAACTTGAAGCGCGCATCCATTCTTTTGAACTGGCGTACCGAATGCAGATGGAAGCGAGCGACGCGTTTGACATCAATCGCGAACCGAAACACATCCGCGAATCATACGGCGACACCACGCAGGCCCGGCAGATTCTCATCGCGCGGCGGCTGGTGGAGCGCGGGGTGCGATACGTTCAAGTTTGGCACGGCGACGGGCAACCGTGGGATAATCACGATGACATTGAGGTGAACCATCGTAATCTTGCCAAGCAATGTGATCAAGCGATCGGGGCATTGCTGACTGATTTGAAACAGCGCGGTTTGCTGGAGGATACGCTGGTGATGTGGGGAGGCGAATTTGGCCGCACGCCGACAGTGGAGCTGCCTAAAGCGGGTTCAAATGCCGGTAAAATAAATGGACGTGATCACAATCACCACGGATTCAGTATGTGGTTGGCGGGCGGCGGCGTGCGCGGCGGGATGGCATATGGAGCCACAGATGAATTTGGATTTAAGGCGGTGGAAAAAGAAATGCACGTCCACGATCTGCACGCGACGATTTTGCACTTAATGGGGTTTGACCACGAGCGGTTGACCTTTCGCCACGCAGGGCGCGACTTTCGGCTCACCGATGTGCACGGCAACGTGGCGCGTGAAATTATTTCCTGATTTATTTCGTAAACACCCAGCGCAGCATTTCGCGGAGGCTGGCGGATTTCCCCTGCATCAGGATGCCGGTGCGGAACACTTTGCCCGCCGCCCAGACGATGCCGAGTGTGGTTCCGCAAGTAAGCACCAGCGCGAGGATGGGTTGCCAAAGCGGCGGGCCGGGTTGGAGGGCGATGCGGAGGGTCATGAGTAAGGGAGTTGCGGGAGGAAAGAGGGAGAGCGTCACGGCGAGGTTCCCATTCGGATTTTTCAAGATGATCGGGAATGCCATCAGCGGCATGATGACTAGCATCATCACGGGCATCATGGCGGCTTGGGCGCTTTTGATGTCGGTGCACGCCGCGCCGATGGCGATGAAGAGCGAGCCGAAAAAGAAAATGGCGAGCAGCAGGTAAACGGCAAACCACGCGAGCAGCGCGGGCGGCACGGCGTCGCCATAGCCGTGATAATGCGCGGCGCCCAGCGCGCTGCCGAGATAGAGCAGGGCGAGCACGCCGGCGATCCAAAGGCAGCCAATGAGTTTGCCGAGCATCAAATGGGTGGGCGATACAGAGCCGAGGAGGACTTCGCTGATGCGACTCATTTTTTCCTCGAGCACGGAATTGAGAATGTTGGGCGTGCTGGTGAGGACGATGATGTACATCAGAATCATCAACGCGATGGGAAC
>CAUZWB010000262.1:0-4137 GCA_963583525.1 Verrucomicrobiia bacterium
TTGAAGGGTATCCTGCGCGCCGGCTTGGGCGACGGGCGGGCCAGCCTTTGGGAGGCGGCCGTTCCATTCGCTGATGCGTAGGTTGTGGATGGCCATTCGGGAATCGGTTTGGGGATTGAACTGCAGCACTTTGCCTTTGCCGGCGAACCCGGCTTTGTCCACCCACTTGCGTACGAGGCGGTCGTTGACGAGCAGTGCGATGGTGGCGGTGCGGCGGTCCACACGGATGGAGACGTGCGCCTTGCGAGCGGCGCCCCAAGCGGGATTGCCGCTGCCGAGGCTGACGGTGCTGAGGTCGCCCTCGCCCGCGCTGGAGTAGCGGTAGAGATAGCTCGGGCCGCCGTTGAGGCGCAGGAGGTAGGCGTTTTGAAAACTCACGCTGTGGAGGCGGTCGGTGCAAAGCATGACGTCCATCGCGATGTCGCGTTCCCATTCGAAGTCGAAATCCACGCTGGCCATCGGCGGCCAGTTGAGTTCTTTGCCGATGACGTAGCCGGTGCCTTTGCTGATGAAGGAGCCATTATCAAATTCCCAATGCAAGGAACCGAGGGTGACTTCTACTTTCACAATTTCATTATCGCCGCGCAGTAAATTCACTTTCAATTTGTCGCCGATTTTTTGGCCTTTCACGAACGCAATCATCAACTCCTTTTTGGTGTACGCCTTGCCGTTGATATGGGTGAGGATGTCGCCGATTTTGAGGCCGGCTTTGGAGGCTGGGCTGTCGGCGAACACGTCTTGAATGGTAATGCCCTCGACGCCGTCATCGACATCATCGCCGAGCAACACGCCGATGATGGCCGCGCCCCAGCCGTTGAGGGATTTGGGGCCGTCGAACACCACGCCGCCGGTGCCGGGCACGAGCCATTGCACTTGCGCGCGCGGGATGAAAAGTTTGTCGGCATACCACGTGTCGAATTCCAGCGATTGCTCGGTGAGCTTGATAATGTCACCGGCCAATTCGTCGCCATTAAAAAGATGCACCAACGCGCCATGACGCCGCGCGGCAGCGGGAGTGGGCACGGGGTTGAGGTTAATCTGGCGCAGAGCCTCGGCCTTGATTCGCAGCTTGCCGGCGATGTCCGCGTGGCTAAAGCTGAAGCCATCGGCCAGCGTGTAGCCGTGGATTTGAATGTCCATCCGATCGCCGATTTTGAGCGTGAACTTCCCCACACGCGGCGCATCCGCCGCGCCCGCGCTTCCCATCACCAATATGAAAATCAGCCATCGCATTGGAGAAGTGTAGGCTGTCGAGCGGAATTGGAAAGGAGATTTAATTCACCGCTTGCGGGTTTTGGATTGAACCGCAAAGACACAAAGACGCCAAGGGAAACCAATGACAAGAAATCTTGGCGCCTTTGCGTCTTGGTGGTTCACAAAACTATTTCCTCAACGCTTTGCTCACTTCGTTCACGGTCAAATAATACGTGCCCTTGAAGATTTTGCCTTTCGCGGTGTCGAGGTTGTATTGGATGGCCATTGAGTGGACGGGTTGGACTTTGGTGATTTGCAGGAAAACGCTTTTGCCGTCGGGGAGGAGTTTGGCGGATTGGATGGTGATGGGGTCTCGGCCTTGTTTGGCGGGGTCTTTGACGGACCAATCCTTTGAACCGTAGGCGGCGGTCCATTTGTAGTTCCATTGTTCGGCGGCCCAACTGTCGATGTCTTCGGCGATTTTTTTATCGAGCGCGGTGCTGAAGGTGAGGCGGATTCCGTTGGCGTGGATTTTCATTCCGATGGGTTGGCGCAATGCTTCGCCGGTGAAGCGCACGCGTTGGAGGCAGCCATCGCGGATCGCGGAGGTTTGCCAGCCGAGCAGTCCGGTGACGTAGAGGTGGCCGTCCTTGGGATTGAAGCGGCCGCGACACGCGCCGGAAAGGAAGCGACCGGGCAAGGGCACCGCGCCGCCATTGGTGCCATCGCGGATGATGTGCATCATCGTGCAGCGGCCGTACGAAAAATGCAGCAATTCACCGCCGAGCGGGCCCCACGAATTCTTGGGAACCCATACTTGACCGCCGGCGGAGTTATCCAGCACGCGCGGGATCCACATTAGCGGTGGATCGTAAGTGGTCGGTGCCACCTTGCGTTTATGGCTGGGCATGAAGCCGTAAAAACCGCCGGGGCGGATGACGTCCAGCCGTGTCTCGGGCACCCACGTGCCTTGTTGATCGGCGGCGGTGATGACGCCGTTGGGCCCCACGCCAAGGCCATTGGGATTGCGGAAACCCGTGGCCACCACCGAAAGCTTACTGCCATCGGCCGTTACCTTGAGCAGCACGCCCCCGTGCGGCGTGCCCTCGGCGCAGCGGATGAAATAAAAATTGCCCGCCGGATCCGTCTCCAGACACGTCGCGTACGAATGCCCGCCGCCGCCAATCATGATGTCGTTATTAAACGCCTCGTAAAAATCCGCCTCGCCGTCGTTGTTCTTATCGTGCAGCCGCGTGATTTGGTCGCGCCCCAGCACGTAAATTTTATCCTTCACCACCCTCAACCCCAGCGGCTGATACAGCCCCGTGGCAAACCGGTGCCACTTCACCGCCTTTAGCTCCGCATCAATCCCCGTCACCTTCCAAACATCCCCGTGCGCCGTGCACACATAGCAATCTCCATTACTCGCAAAGTCGTGCCCCGTCGTAAACATCAACGCATTGTGTGGATTCTTGTAAGGCACCGTAATCGTGTCGATGGCAAACGCCGTCTTGCGCTTGTCGACAATGCCCTTGGTGATAATGGGCTCGCCCCAGCGTGGTGGGCCAGGCTTTGTCGCATCCTCCAGATTCCACTTGCCTTGCAAATTATTATTCAGAGGAAGATTATCATCAATGTAGTCAGAAAATGCTTTGAGAAAAAATAATGGATCCCACAGCTTCGGAGTTTTCGCAAATACCAAAAATGTTGGAAAACCTTGAACTTTTATTTTTTCCACGTTTTGAACTGTCACATACAAGTGGCCTTCTTTTTCTAAACTGAAATTGCATTGCACACCTAAAACGATCTCAACCCCATCGCCTACTTCACCCCGTGCGTACGAAAAATTACCGTCATTTTCTATTTCCCAATTTATTTTTGGGTCAGCTGAAACTAGAATTTTTAGCGACTCACACTTTCCCGACACCTCAAACCTCCTCCCCATTACCCTTAACCGCATGTTTCCCAAATAAAACGGTTCATCCAAAACATTCGCTTCGCCTATTGAATAATTCAAAACCACCCTATTCCCGTTTACATATAAGCCTTTGTATTGCACCGAATCCTTCGGCAACGGCCCGTGCTTCAATTTGCGCGGGTCGGCGAAGGAGCCTTTGGCATCGGCCACGCCGGGTGTGGGTGGATTTGAGAAAACCATTTGGCCATCGGGCTTCAGCGCGCGGATGAGACCGTAGCGGGAGGGGTCGGTCTTGAGAAAGCCACCGGTCCAGCCGGCGCGCCAAGTGCAGAGGTCGGTGTCGAACACCATCGTGCCCTCGCCCTTTTCGCCCACGCGGATGGCGATGCCCTTGTGCGTGCTCCCCTTCGGCGTGGCAATGTGCCCGCTGACGAACGGCCCAAACTTCACCTTTGCATAGCGCGCATCCACCCAGTCGCCTTCGCCTTGTTGAGGAATATCCTTGGGTGCTGCGGCGAGGATTTGTGAAATGAGACAGAACAGCAACAGCGGCGGTGTTTTCATCGCCGGCAATCTATTCGGTGAAACTACGGGTGTCAACGGTGCTGGGGATAAGTCGGGGTTGGCTTGAGGGCGGGGTTTTGTTCCACTGCGCGGGCTGATGAGGAGGCAACTGATTTACCTGATGTTCGCGGGGATTCTATTCTTCGGGAATGGATTGATGGCTCAAGACGGCTTGATTCTGACCAAAACCAAAATCGTGCTCGTGGGGCCGGATGCGGATATTGCATTTGATGCGACGTCCGGGGTCACCACCGGCACGGGACGGATCCGGGTCATTTATCACAAAGACCAACCGGATGCCGCTGAGATTACTACCGACACGGGCTCCTTCAACCATCTCACCGAACAAATGACCGCCACGGGCAATGTGGTGCTTCGGCGCGATGGGAATATCTGGAAGGCGGAGCGGATGGAATACGATTTCAAAACGCGCAACATTAAGTCTGCCCAATTTCGCACGG
>CAUZWB010000263.1:0-4128 GCA_963583525.1 Verrucomicrobiia bacterium
AGGGTCAAGGGGTTTTTTGGTTTTATTTTGAGAGTAGCGTTTTGGGGGGCGCGGCTTTTCTCCTTCACCCCAGCCCTCTCCCGCTGGGAGAGGGAGCCGCATAGGCCGCTATAATAAAATCGCACAATCCGATAAACGTCGCCGCACTCTCTCCCTCTCCTTGGGGAGAGGGTCGGGGTGAGGGAGAGGCGCGCCAACGTGCTGCCTGCAAGATGCCGGCAGCACATATTACATCTATGGCGTGCGGCGAAAATCGCCGGCGAAGGGGTGCTTGTCGAAGGTGCTGCCATCGCCGGTGACGCGAGGGTCGCCGGTGCGTTTCAGCTCGGCCATCAGTTGGGCGTTGAGTTTCTTTTTGATGGCGGCGTACTTGGGATTGTCCGCGACGTTTTTGATTTGGTCGGGGTCGTCCTTCAAAATAAACAACTCCTCGCGCGGGCGTTTGGCGAAGGCGTAGTTGTAATGCCACTTCCACTTCGGATCATCGCGATGCTGCACGAGCCACGCTTTGGTGGGACTGGCGTCGAGGTCGCCGAAGGTGATGAACGTGTTGTTTGCGAGCGTATTGAAATCTAAAACTTTCGGTTGATTGAAATTGTACGGATTACCCATCGGCCAGCGGTCGGGTTTGAAGTTGATGATGTACAAAAAATCCGGCGTGCGCAGCGCGCGTTGCGGGTACGGCAGCATCCCCTCCCGGGCGCGGGCCACGTGACGCTCGCGGCCGGTGATGACCCAATCGCGACTGGCATCGACCCTTCCGGTTTTGTCCGAATTCAAAACCGGCACGAGACTGCGGCCGGTCATCACCGCGGGCGGTTTCACGCCGCCCAATTCCAAAAACGTGGGCGCGAGATCCATCAGGTTTACAAAATCATCCACCACGCGCCCGCCCGGTTTGCCCGGCCACCACACCGCCAGCGGCACGCCCACGCCGAAGTCATACAAATTACATTTGCCGCCCGGAAACCCCGGCGCGCCGTGGTCGCCGCTGACCACAACAACGGTGTTATCCAACTCGCCGATGGCCTCGAGCTTTTTCAAAATCAAACCGAGCGCCGCATCGAACGCCTGCGCTTCGCCGAGGTAATCCGCAAAGTCCTCGCGCACAATCGGCACGTCCGGCAACATCGCGGGCAGCTTGCCCTTCAGCGAATCGGGGTCGATGCCCCACAGTTTTTTACCCGAGCCCTTCGTCCATTTGCGGTGTACATTCGTCGGGCCAAACCAATAACAAAACGGCTGCCTTTCACTCCTCACACTTCCGCGCGCCTTGAGAAACGCGCCGAAGTTTCCCATCACCTCATCATAAAAAACCTGTTTTGCCGCCGCCACACTTTTGCCCTTCGCCATCAGCCGCGTGACGTTTTGCGAAAAGCCATTGAACTTGCTGCCCGATTTTTCAAAGCCGTGTTTGCCTGCGCCATACGGCGCATCGCGCGGGGTGCCCGGACTCCACACTTTATAAGTCTCGCCAATGTGATACCCCGCCGCGCGCAGCATCAGCGGATAGCTCGGAATCTTCGCGTCCCACTGCGCCCCCTGCAAAATCGCCGCGCGCCCCGTGCGATAAAAATACTGCCCGCTCAAAAGTGAACTCCGACAAGGCGTGCAAGACGGCGCTGTCACAAACGCGTTTTTAAACAAAACCCCCTCCCGCGCCACGCGATCAAAATGCGGCGTGCGAATCACATCATTCGGCGACGGCCGCCCGTCCACTTTCGCGTACGCGCTCGCGTACCGCCCCCAATCATCGGCGAATGCAAAAAGAATATTGGGGCGTTTCGCTGCGTGAAGATTCAGCGCCAAGAGGAGCAATGATAAAAAAAGAATCCGTTTCATGCGTGCAGCGATTCTCCCGTCCAAAAGCCGAAAGACAAGCAAAACCGCTAAAGCCTTGCGCCAAGCTGCCGAATGTGTTAATTAGGAAGCAGTGAAACTACTCCGGACAATTGTGGCGTTGACGGTGCTGGCGGCTTGGCTGCCGGCCACCTCGCATTGTCTGTTGGCCGGAGCGCATCTGTTGCCCGGCGACTGCGAGCAGGAGCACCAACACGGCGATGCCCCCACGCACAGTCACGATGACTGCGGCGTGTGTGTCCTAGAATCAGGAAATTTCAAACTGACCGATGCGGGTTCATTCCACTTCGCCTTTCACTCCACCTTGACCTGGGATTTGCAACTGCCATCCGCGCCTGAATTTGCCGGCAACCTCGGCCGCCTCCATTCCGACCGCGCCCCGCCGGACCTCACCCGCTGGCAATTTCAAACCCGCGCCGCCCTCCCCGGCCGCGCGCCCGCGATTCTTTAAGGAACCCTTCGGTTCCATCCCCTCCGCATGACCGCCCTCGGTCGTGTTGTTTTTTTGAACCCCTATTTGAATATGAAACGTACAATAAAAATTTTAACACTCACTGTCGCTGTTGGCTGTGCCACTGCGCCGCCCGCGCACGACACGGCGGCGCAGATTCAATCGGCGGCGAGTTTGGAAAAGGCAATTGTGTTTCACTCCGAGGCATTGCCCGTGGAGGCTGCGGGCGCGGCGGATTCGCTTCGGCTTTCGGCTGCGGTGGAGCGCGCGTTGCGGCAATCGACTGAGGTGCAAATCGCACTGGCCGAAGTGCGCGCAGCGCAGGCGGCGGCGCATCAATCGCGGTTGCTGCCCAATCCGATTCTCGATATTGCGTTTCGTTTTCCCGAGGGCGGCGGACGCACAGTGATTGAAGCGGGGCTCACCGCCGATCTCACTCAACTGCTCCAGCGCCCGCGCCGCATCAGCGCGGCCGATGCCCGCTTGCGGGCCGCGAGCGCGAAGGCAGTCGCCACGGTTTTGGATGTGATGCACGCCACGCAGCGCGAATATTTTGATGCGGTTGGCCTGCGACGCGAAGTGGCGATTCTCACGGAGCAAAACAATCGCATCGGCGAACTGCTCAAAGTCGCCGAAGCACGGCTTGCTGCGGGCGAAGGCACGCAACTGGACGTCACCACGCTCAAAGCCGAGCGGGCCACGGGCGCGATTGATTTGCGCGAGGGCACTCTCAAATTAACCCAAGCCAACCTCGCTCTCGCCCATCGCCTCGGCCAACCGCGCGGGCGCACGGACTGGCAACTCGCCACGCCGCTTTACACGGAAGTCGCCCTGCGCGGTGAGCCCGATTCCATCGCGCACGGCCTGCGCGTGCGGCCGGAAATTCAAGCCGACCGCTGGCAACTCACCGCCCTCGAGGATGCCACCGCCCTCGCACGCCTCGCGTGGATGGAAAACAACGCCGCCGGTTTAGCCGCCGAACGCGGCAGCGATTGGTCGCTCGGGCCTTCGGTCGCTTTACCATTGCCGCTCTTTGATTGGGGCCAAGCGCGTCGCGCCAATGCGCGCGCGCAAGCGATTGCCGCGCGGCATCGGCTCACGCAAACCACCCGGCAAGTCGCGCGCGAAATTCGCACGGCGCACGCCACTGTGGCTGCGTTGATGACCACCGCCCGCCGCGCGCGAACTGAGCTACTGCCGTTGCACGAAGAACGCGTGCGACTGTCACGGGTTGTTTATGAAGCGGGCCAATCGGATGTGACGCCGCTGCGTTTTGCAGAATTGGATTTGCTAAAGGCGCAGTTGAAAGTAACGCGATTGGAGCAGCGCACGGCGCAAGCGATCATCGCGCTGGACCGCGCGATGGGAGGAGTGACGGAAGGAATGCCCAATGCCCAATGACCAAATTCCAAGGAATGACCAAATACCAAAAAACAAAATGAAAACAATTTTTCAAATTCTAATCTGTATCACGTTGCCGGTTTGGCTGGGCGGTTGTGGCAGAGAGGAAACGGATCCGCACGCGGGACATAACCACGGCGCGCACGCTGATGAAGCTGCGCCTTCGGAGTTGAAGCTCTCGCCGAAGACGATGAAGGCGCTTGAAATCACGACCGGCGTCGTGAAAGCGCAAATGCTGCAGCCCACGTTTGATGCACCGGCGCGCGTGGCGTTTAATCACGAATCGATGGCGCATGTGGGCACGCTGGTGAAAGGCCGCGTCAGCGAAATGAACGTACATCTGGGCGACACGGTGAAAAAGGGCAACGTGCTGTTCACCATCGAGAGCCCCGAACTCGGCGCGGCACAAAACGCAT